>JBJEAY010000496.1:0-9544 GCA_051869575.1 Prevotella sp.
TAAAAGAATTCATCATATTTCTATGGTGGATTCTTTTGTCTTTTAGTACTGATCGTATTGTTCTTTCCAAAGGTTATAGTACTCTTTCTCGTTGGACAGGAGTTCCGTATGACTGCCGGATTCCGCTACCTTGCCGTTTTCAAGGACTACTATTGTGTCGGCTGCTTTTATGGTGCTTAATCTGTGGGCGATGATTATTATGGTGGTGCCCTTGCTCCTTTCTGAATCCAAGGCTGCCTTAACGTATCTCTCTGAAATGGAATCAAGGGATGAGGTGGCTTCGTCAAGCACCAATATCTTCGGGTCTTTGTATAGCGACCTTGCGATGGCAATTCTTTGGCGTTCGCCGCCGGAAAGGGATGTGCCTTGTTCTGAAATGTACGTGTTGAGACCCTCTGATTGGGTGTTTATCAGTTCCTCTAATCCCAGTAGCTTGATGATGGATTGGATTTTCCCCACATTGGGATGAAAATAACCGACGGCTATGTTTTCCATAAACGTGCCGGCAAACAGTTCCACTGATTGGGGAACAATGGAAATATATTTTCTTAGGCTTTCATTACTGTAAAGCTCAATATTATTGTCTCCGATGGTAATGGAACCCTCGTTTACGGGATATATGTTCAGAAGAAGTGAAGACAAGGTGGTTTTTCCTGAGCCTGAACGACCAACAATAGCAGTGGTTGTTCCTTTCTTTATCGTGAGGTTGAAGTCGTTGAACAGGTCTCGTTTCGCTCCATAGCGGAAACGGACATTCTTAAACGTTATGTCCCCGGCGATGTTTTCCGTCAACTCAATCTTAGCATCGGTGGTCTCTTCTTTTTCAAGGTTCATTATCTGGAAAAGACGGTCGGCGGCTATCATGGCATCCTGTATCTCGGAGTTTGAGCTGACAAGCGATGCTACGGGCGATATTACGTAATTGATGAGAGAATAGAACATCAACAGTGTTCCTGGCGTGAGGGCATTGTCTATGACAAGCATTGAGCCAAACCACAAGACAGCAACGGTGACTCCTGAGGATACTAAGCTGTTGCCGTTGTTTATATATATCGCTGTTGAAGACACCTTGAAGATATTCTTCAACATCCTTACATATCTCATCTCTGTTTTTGCGTTTGAATGGTCCTCGAGTCCAAATCTCTTCACCGTCTTAATGGAATTTAGACTCTCCACAAGCTGGCTCTGCAGGTCGGCGGCCGACTCCATTGTCTTACGCTGGAATTTCTTGTTCACCTTATTATATATATAGTATGACAGGTAGAACAACGGGGTGGCGGCAAGGACAAACAGCGTGAGCTTCCATGAGTAGAAAACCATCACTGCCAATGCCACTATTATGGTCAGGACATTCAGGATGAGAGACAGGGCGGTCTGGTTGATGAACACTCTTATCTTTGCGGCATCGGTAATTCTTGACACTATTTCGCCGACACGCATGGAGTCGAAGAAATTCTGTGGCAAGTGCAACAGATGCTGGTAATAGCCCAGTATAAGGTCCGTGTCTATCTTTTGTCCCGTGTATAGCAACACCTTATCCCTTATTATGGAAATAAATGCCTGTACAAATAATATGGCTATCATTATTACACCCATAAGGTTAAGAAGGTTCTTGTTGCCATAGACAAGTACGTAATCTGTTATCTTCCCTATATAGATAGATGTGGATAGTCCCAATACGGTGGTTATGACCGCACCGAACAAAGCTTGTATCATAAGCTTCTTGTGTGGTTTTATTACCGTGAACAACCTTGACCACTTGCCGACCGTTTGATTGCCCGGGACAAAGTCATTGGATTTCTCTACAAGTATGAGAACTCCCGTCCATATCTTACGGAATTCCTCTTTATTCATGGTGTGGTACTCACCGTCGGCGGGGTCCATTATCGTGACTTTATCCTTCGTGGTTTTGTATATCACAACGAAGTGGGTGAGGACTTTTCTCACTATTACATGGGCTATGACTGGCTTGGAGACGATGTCGAGGGCTTCCGTCTCCGCCATCACTCCTTTTCCTGACAGTCCAAGTCTTGTACATGCCTCTATCATCCCCTTAACGGTGGTGCCTGTCTTGTCCGTGTATGCGTATTGTCTTATTCTTCCGATGGATATCTTAAGACCGTTGTACATGCAGATGGATGCGAGGCAGGCTGCCCCGCAATCCGTGATGTCAAGCTGCTTTATCTTATACTCTTTTCTCATATCAATGTTATTCTATGTTGTTTTGGGTCGGATCCAACCACTCGTTGATATTCTGGTACAGACAGTTGAACAGACTACGTCTTGTCACAAGGAAGTGGGCACTCACGGACATTCCCTTTTTGAGATATCCCTTCTTCCCCGTATGTCTGTATGTAAGGTAAGGGCGGTCTATCTTACAGTTAACCTTGAAGTATGAGCCTCCCTCGTTGTCTTGTATTATGTCGGAGGATATTTGCGTGACCTTGCCTGAAATCTTTCCCCATTCGTTGTAGTTGAAGGCTGAGACTTGTATGTTCACCGGCATATCCGTCTTCACAAATCCTATATCCGAAGGGCTGACGTAGCACTCCACTATCATATTTGCCGTGGGGCTGATACTTGCGAGGGTGGTGCCTGCCTGTACAAGACTCCCCTTGTATATTCCGCGGAACTGCTCTATAACACCGTCAACGGGGCTTGTCACTACATATTGGTCTATGAGTATTTTCTGTTGCCCAAGGTCCACGTTGTACTCTGAGTTCTTGTTGGTGAGGTTGGTGAGGTCTGTCTGCCATGTTGAGATCTGGTTCTCGTCAAGTGATGACAGCTCATCCTGCTTGTTTTGGAGTTTGTACAGCGTGCCCTCATATTCCTCACGGGAGATAAGCTTTTGGTTATAGAGCATACTGTTTCTCTCATGGTCGCCGCGGGCCTGGTTCAACATCGTCTCTATTTGTTTTCTCTTTGAGAGGTAAAAATTGTATTCCTTCTGTCTTGACGGTGAGCTGAACCGTGGGGGACATTTTCCCTTCGCGAGATATCCCAGGTCGCTGATTTGCGCGAGGTTGTCGTCTATGACCTGACGGTCGTGTCTTATCTTGTGCTCGGCTGATTTTGTGGAGAAGGTGAGGATGGTGTCACCCTTGTGGACAATGTCCCCTTCTTTCTTATATATGCTGTCAACATATTCGGTGACGGAGGATGTAATTGTTGTCTTCTCATGCTCGGGACGGATAACCCCAGAGCTGGACATTGTGATATCTACATACACAAAGGGTAGGGATATCAAAACAATTGTCACTGACACCAATACAATCCAGTAGATTGTTGTTGAAGCTACTTTGATTTGGTGGAAGTATGTGTCCACACTGTCTTTTATATAATCGTTGTTCAATATCATGATGTTCCTTTTCTGTAAATTTGTGCAAAGGTACGGAAATATTGGACAACCAAGGTAAAGTCCCAAAAACATTTCGGATTTTAACACTTTATCTTAAAAAAAAACACCGCAAGGATATTTTTCCTTGCGGTGTCTTGGGGTGTTAAAAGAGCGGAATCACCATGCCAACAGGGGGTGTAAGGTGATATTTGCTTTGACTTTCTTGTCTTTGAGAGCTGCAAGAACATCAATATCACCCAATCCGCCGTTCATTGACTGCATCTCTGCCTCTGTAAGAGGTCTCATTACTTTCTTGTTCATAATTCAACCTTTTTTTGTTAGCCAAGAACAAACTATACAAAAATCACAAGCTTAGGTACGTTGACCTGGCGGGGGCTTGCACTAACGTCTGCCATTGAAGAAAAACATGGAACCAAACCACTTCCACTGGTCTGCATCTCTGCCTCTGTGAGAGGTCTCATTACTTTCTTGTTCATAATTCAATCCTTTTTTTTTTGTTAAACATGTTATCCTAAATACAAAAATCTCCGCAAAGATATAACTCTTTTTTGTATATTGCAAGTTTTTGACTGAGAATATCTTGACTTAAGAGTTTTTTAACACCGTTTTGGGCGAAAATCACTTGATTCCTCGTGTGCGCTGCTGCTCTTCGGTATTCGCAACATTCTGACTGTATGCGCTCTGCAACTCGCCTTCCTGCCTGTCGAATACTTCGAGTACTTTATTCGAAAGGGCATTGATAGGTATATATCCCTTGTAGTATGCATCGACAGCCTGATCTGATACCGTAATGACGTATGGACGATCATCAATGCTTGCTACAAGTGTGTTCCCCTTCATTACGGGATCCTTTATTCTCGAGTTGAGAGGCTCATCTGGTATTTTTTTGTAGGTGCGACTAACCGACTGTCCTTCTTCAAGACCCATATTTTGTTTCGCCTTTTGGAATAACATCATACTACCTGTAAGAAGCAGAAGAATCCTTATTAACGGATTTTTAAATAATAATCCACCCATTATGGCTGCAAGTGGAAAGAAACACTCTGAAAGTTTCAGATGCTTATTCTTACCCGTGAACATCCCGACAATCATATCGGGCAAGGTGGAAAATACTTCACTGAAATTTTTCAATGAATTCGGCAGTTCTCCTCCGCCCCATCCTAACAGGGAACTCCAACCGCCAAAACCATTCTGCATTTGTTCTTGTACCATGCTTTGGGAATTCTCGGCGGCGGCAAGTTCCTGTCCACGTTTGCTGTCACGGGAATAAGTAACCATTCTTACCTCCCCGTCGGGATCTGTAACAAATTCGGAAATTTCATTTTTGCTCTGCTCTTCAAGTTCCTTTGCGCGCTCCATCTTTTTCGCCATCTCTAATTGCTCATTGGCATAATAAGCATAGTCGCGGGCACGCTGGGCCACCTGCTTTTCAGTGAGTGTTGTATCACCAAACTTTATTGATTTGGTATTTGTGCGCTTCATTTCAACGAGGTTGGCGGCGAAGTAGCATGCAAGACGATAGTTTTCCTTCACGTCCTTTTCCTTGATGTGGGCAGGAATATCACGTTTCTGGACTTTGATACCTAACTCTTTTATAATACCAAATATCCTGTCTGGGTCGTTAAATGACTCGATATTCTTTTGCATTAACTTTGCTGCAGAAGGTGAGTATTTTTGCTTCACCTTATTGCTCAACCCAAGGTTTATTATTTTTTGTTCGTTGACACTGTCTGCCGCTGAGCTGGCTTTTTTTATATCGTCTTTTGAGTTTTCTTTACCATAGATGTCCTTGTCGAGGACTTCAATTGCTGGGATTTCTTTATTTGACGAATTTATAAATTCACCTCCAGCATAACCAAGAACACGTAATCCTGTGTCCCATTTTATAAAGGAAAATGGATTTCTTCCACCCATAAGGGCAGTGTCCAATAATATAGAAGCTCCGTGACCTGTCGCTTTTGTAAGCCATGATGCATCGTATGCTTCATACGCCTTGTCTGCGATTTTTTTATCAGTATCAGACTGCTCAGGCAATGAAGGCTTAACAAATAATCCTAAAAAGGAATTGTCTATAGTGGTTTTCAGGATATGTTCAATGGCGGATTTTGGTACCTTGTGCTTTACCATCAATTCCTCCATCTTATCCCGATAGATTTGGTTAACCTTAGCTTCTATGAATTTTGTACCGTATTTCTTGCAAAGCTCTTCGTATTTTTTCTTACCCATATATTCACAAAGGGCTCTTGCATAGGCTTTTTGAATATTGCCGAGGTCTTCCATTATCTTTTTGTTCTTTGGACTATTGAGTTCTTTCCCCGTTTCTTCAATAACCCAATCAAAGCCCTTGGATTGCCATTTCCCGTTTTTCTTCATGTCCCGTATGGAAGCCATAGGGTCGGCAATCTGAGGGTAACGACTCCATTTTTTCTGGATTTCGTCATATTCCTTGTTCTGCTTTTTCTCCAATTCCGCAGCCTTCTTATTAAATATCGGGGCAACGTACTCGTCCAGATACTTGTCTAAGACAGCTTCCACCGCGGCGATGGAAGAAAGTGACTTCGTTTCTTTATTTTGTTTCTGCTCTGCCATAGTCGTGAATTAACTGGTTATCGTCTTTGTTGTCTTCGATATTGCTTCCTGATAGGCGGACATCTGTTTGGGGTAGTGACGGGTGAGCCAATCATCAAGTCCTATCCTGTCTTGAACATAATCAATAGCCTCATGACGGGATATTTCCTTCGACGGCTCACCCTTCTCTTTATTGTTAAACCAAGCCTTTGTCCAACATTTGACACCTGATGCATCAAAGTACACGGAAGCCTTTCTTGTTATGTCATATGAACCCGCCGAAATATTGAGGTTCCTAAGCGGGTCAATGACTAATCCTGAGGTTTCAGCTTCTTGAGCCAACTTTTTTTTTTGTCTTCGTCCCACGATGACAGATATATGTTGTGGCGGAGACTCAAATACGCAAGGAAGTCGGTAATCAGTGTGTTCTGAACCTTACCGATGAGTTTTTCACTGCGCTGTACATTGAGACCAAGCGGATTCGACATATCAGGCATTTCCTCGTAGAAATGGTTCTTCTCTGCTCCCTGGCGGAAAATGTTTTTCAAGGAAGCTTCGGTATTTGCCATAGGTACATAGGTACCGTTCTTAAGCTCAGTTATGTAAGCGGCAAAATAACGCTCCATTAGCTGAGTTATCTCTTCCTTGTCTTGCTCGTATCCATTTTCAATATTGACACCGTCTTCTGTTTCCTTTCTGAGAGTAGGGTCAACTCCTAATCCGACAAGGGTCAGAATGTTCGTGTATATCATCTTGAGAAAATCCAGTGGGTCTATATCCTTTCCCTTGAATTTTACTCCAAGATGGAAGAATTGCCCAGACTGGCCTATCTTCTGTCCGGCCACAACAGAATCACCGTATTTGACACGACATGAAACGATATGTCCATACTTGACCTCGTAGTCGTTGTATTTGCAGATGACATAGTTGTCGTGGACGGCATCTGTTCCCGCACCTACAACAATACCGGTGGCCATAGCGAACAGTGGTCTTCCGTAAGACAACATATCAATGCCTGTATGGTAAAAGTCTTGTCCCGTATGGGGATTGACTTGATTACCAAACGCCAGTGTTATCTGCGGTTGCTCTGTCTCGTCAAGAGCAAACGGCATCATGAATCCAGAATTGGATTCCAAAAGCATTTCACTTGAATATCCCATAATTATCTTCTATAAGCTGTTTTTCTGTTATTATCCTCATTGATTCCGTTTACCTTATCAGGGTCAACATCTACGAAGTTTCCTCTGTCGTCGTATGCGGGGACGGGGGAGATAGTGCGATAGTCACTGGAAGCCGCCCTGTCGGTAGTTTCTTGCCTATCCTGTACATTGTCCTGCTGCTGTGCCACTCTTGCAGCCTGTGACATTGGCATAGATTGTCCGCCTCCGAACATATTCTTCAATCCGAGGGCACCGAGCAGTGCACCGGAAATCTTTCCTGTAAATCCGTGGTTGCCGAAACCTAACCATGCTCCCAATACCGTCATAGCGACGGTGGGGATGGAGAGATTAACATTTCGACCGAACACGGAGGAGAGCATCTGCTGGAATCCACCAACTCCACTGACAGCGGAATCAGCCGAAGCCGGGTTCATGCCTCCTCCAAAGAAGGAGAATATTCCGCTGAACATGTCGCCGATGGCACTGGTAGCCCCCTTGACCATATCAACGCCTTTTGACACGGCATCGCTTACGGCACCAACTCCGCTGCTTACTGCATCGGAGATCTTTTTTGTGTTGTTTTCTCCGATTAGAACATTACCAACTTTTTCAGCGGAACTCTTTAGATCGGTGTTTTTACCGAAGAGTGCATCGGATGTAAAACCAACAACACTTCTACCTCCTGGTATCATATCGGATATAATTCCCAAAGCACCCTTCCCAGTCACGTCTCCGGCGACTAACAATCCCGCACCTCCTGCAGTAAGGGTGTTTTTGGGATTTCTATAAATAGCCGGTAAGATACCCTTGGCCTTGGACGTTTGTTCAACTCCTTCTTTTACGATTGTCTTTCCCGGTGTGTACATGACTTTGCCTGCTCCCTTAAAGAAAGACTTGCCTAATGATAATATACTTGCCCATCCTGCCATAATGATAAATGTTTAAAGAGTTTTACATTTGACGGCTCACTGCATTGACAGATATTTTGCCGTCAATAATTCAACGCAACAATACCCCTTGAGACGTGGTATTCATCCTGTGGGGTTTCCTGTATTCCGCCTGTTGACATGGAACATAGCCAAGCCTGACTCTGTGGGTTTGCTTCCACCGAGGTACTTGTCCAATACCAGCCGTTCTTTCCTTCCGTTGAGATGGGAGTGCCTCCTATTCTCTCTATTACCTTGTTGACGGCGGAAACGCTGACAACAAGTTTACGGATTTCAGCAACGGATGGTATATAGTCGCTCTGTCCATATTTGTGAGAGCGGTAAACATAGTCGGCGAGTGGTGATCCGTGGAAGGTCTTGGGGTCGTAGGCGTTCTGCATGTTCGAGGTGTTCTGAAAACCGTTGTAGGCAGTTTGGCTACTTGATGCGCCGAGATCCATTCCAAGTGAATCCGTGTACTGCAATGCGGGGTTGTCCTCAAGCATAACGGCAAGGGTAGGGTGATCCTCCGTGGCTTCTGCAAATACCACCGCCACTGCCGTAAGACGGTCTTGTGCGAGGTATTCATCCACAGACATCGTGGAATGGTCACTACACAGGATGTATCCTATATGGATGCCATTATCTATTGCATCGTGCTCGTCACATGATGTAACGGACAAAAGGGTCAGGGCGGCAAAAAATGCCACCATGACCGACTTGTATGTTTTCTTTAAGTAACTCATCATAACTATTCTATTTTATATGATTTAACATTACTTTATTAAAGAGGTGCTTTAATACCAAGGGATACTCCTGTGCGGAAGGTATCCTTACCGTTGAATATCACATCCTCTCTCACTTGGAAGAAAATCTCCCAACCTCCCTTGAGGGCATAACTATGCTCATATCCGGCATGTACTGCTCCTAGTAGTTCATTACGGTCACTTCCGATGCTGGCTCCTATGCGGAGATTACCATGGGTATTTCTTCCTCGCGATGTGCAGGGCTTATAGGCTGCACCAATATGCCATGTGTTATAACTATGCCAGAAGGATTTCTTTGTATAGTGTCCTGACACCTCGTCCTTCTCATATTTGAGATATGCGGTGGCAAAGTATTCCCATGCGCTGTGGTAGCGGGTCTCGTGCTCGTATGCGATTGTTGCATCAAGACCTCTCTCGTATAGTGCACCGACACTGAGCATGGCGCGGTTGTTGTTCGTGCTTTGGGCCGACACCATAATGGAGGTCATAAGCATAATGACTGATAATATCAATCTTGCTTTCTTCACTATGTCTAATGACTTGGTTCTCATAATCGTCATCTGTTAAGTTATTCTTCTTTGAGCAATAATCCGTCGAAAGAGTCGGCTGCAAGAACATCCTCGTAGTCGATGGTCATCTCTATGGTTCTACCGCTTATCTGCTGCTCAGATAGCTGTATGGTAAGTACCTTGTCGTTAGGGAATGTCATCTTCTTTATTACGACAACATTGCGATATCCTCTCTGAAATGATTTTGTCTGGT
>JBJEAY010000497.1:0-9537 GCA_051869575.1 Prevotella sp.
TCTTTTGCCAGTTAGCAAAAGATCGTTTGCTAACTGGCAACATATAACAAGGACCGTGATATTGACACAACAAGACTGGTCTTTCAGTCATCACAAGAACGGTCATCCACTCACCACGGGGATGGTCATCCACTCAACAACCCCTTAATCGTCATATAAATCAATATTCAATCTTCTCAAGAAACAACGCATTGCCTGGCATCGACTCTCCTGCCCCAGTGCGCTTTCCCTCTTCAATCACTCGCCTGAATCCGTCGAGCGTCAGTCGTCCACGCCCCACATCTACCAAAGTGCCTACAACAGCTCTCACCATATTGCGCAGGAATCTGTTGGCGGTAATCTCGAAATACCAACTCGTCTCACTCACTTGATGCCACCGTGCAGCAGTGACATGACATATGGTGGTCTTGGCATCGGAGTTACTTTTACAGAAAGCACCGAAATCCTCGTATTCCATAAGTATCTCAGCCGCCTTGTTCATCATGTCGAAGTCGAGGGCGTATGGGGTGCGATATGAGTAATGCCTCCAAAAGGGGTCTTTCTCTGTGTGCACATAATAATGGTATGTGCGGCTCTTGGCCGAGAATCTTGCGTGCATATCGTCGCTCACTCTCTCCATTTTTCTTATGGCGATGGTGGGCGGCATGATGCGGTTGAGCCTATAAGCCGTCTGAGGGCAATCGAGCTGAAGGTCGCAGTCGAAGTGAGCCACCATTGTCCTTGCGTGCACTCCAGTGTCGGTTCTTCCTGCCCCCACCACCTCAATGTCCTTCCTTAGAATCGTTGACAATCCCTTCTGCAGCACCTCCTGCACGGAAATGCCGTTGGGTTGTATCTGCCATCCATGAAATGGCGTGCCGTCATAACTTAGTGTGATGAAATATCTCATTGTCTTGTCTTTTGTGCTGCAAAGATAATGTTTTTGGTTGAAATATCAAAGTAAAACTATACATTTTTCTAATCGTACGAAAAAATTAACAAAATAATTTGGTGGTTTTTAAATAAAATCTTATCTTTGCAGAAATTTTAAAATATGTGATACCTATTCCACATCAAAGAATTATCGGATTTATTTAGTAAGAATATGATACAACAAAAGGAATTTACACTATCGGCCAAACGCAGAGGCTGCCATCTCATTACGCAGGAGATAATGGCTAATCTGCCCAAACCGCTGCCAAAGGCAGGATTGCTCAACCTATTCGTGAAGCACACGTCGTGCGCTCTCAGCATAAACGAGAATGCCGACCCCGACGTGCGTTCGGACATGGAGAAGATAATGAATCATATCGTGCGTGAAAACGAGCCTTATTACGACCATGTGTTCGAAGGGGCTGACGACATGCCGGCACATGCCAAGAGCTCGCTATTCGGGGTGAGCCTGACAATACCCATAACAGACGGACGACTGAATCTCGGCACTTGGCAGGGCGTGTATCTATGCGAGTTTCGCGACTATGGAGGAGCACGCAGAATCGTGGCGACCATATACGAATAATAACCAAATGATGCAAGAGGTTTTTATAAAATAAGGTGAAAATGTTTGGCTATCTCGCAAATAATTAGTACCTTTGCACCCGAAAAATAAAATATTGATATAGAAGAAGAAATGATTACAGTTACAAATCTTGCGATTCAGTTTGGAAAGAAGGTCCTTTATAAGGACGTTAATCTCAAGTTTACAAGCGGCAACATCTATGGCGTGATAGGTGCCAACGGTGCTGGAAAGTCAACTCTGTTGCGCGCAATAAGCGGTGAATTGGAACCCAATAAGGGTACGGTGGAGATGGGACCGGGAGAGCGACTCTCGGTGCTCGAACAGGACCACTTCAAATACGACCAATACAGTGTGAGAGACACTGTGCTCATGGGCCATCAGCCTCTATGGCAGAACATGAAAGAGCGCGAGGCTCTATATATGAAGGAAGATTTCAATGAGGAAGACGGTATCAAGGTGGCCGAACTGGAAGACAAGTTCGCCCAGATGGACGGATGGAACGCTGAGAGCGATGCCGACCAAATGCTGTCGAACCTTGGAATCATGGACGACAAGCATGACAAGATGATGAGCGAACTGTCGAACAACGAGAAGGTGCGCGTGATGCTTGCCAAGGCTCTCTTCGGACATCCCGACAACCTGCTGCTCGACGAGCCTACCAACGACCTCGACCTCGACACCGTGATGTGGCTTGAGGAATATCTGAGCAATGTGGAGCAGACAGTGCTCGTGGTGAGTCACGACCGTCACTTCCTTGATGCTGTGTCCACACAGACAGTGGACATCGACTTCGGCAAGGTGACCGTGTTCTCGGGCAACTACTCATTCTGGTATGAAAGTTCGCAGCTCGCCCTTCGCCAGGCTCAGAACCAGCGTCAGAAGGCTGAGGAAAAGCGCAAGGAACTGGAGGAATTCATCCGCCGATTCTCTGCCAATGTGGCAAAGAGCAAGCAGACCACATCGCGCAAGAAGATGCTTGAAAAACTGAACGTAGAGGAGATACGCCCCTCGTCACGCAAATATCCGGGAATCATCTTCCAGATGGAGCGCGAACCGGGAACGCAAATCCTCGAAGTGGAGGGACTGAAGGCTGTGGAGCCCGACGGAACTGTGCTCTTCGACAATGTAAATTTCACAATAGAGAAAGGACAGAAGACTGTATTCCTGAGCCACAACCCCAAGGCAATGACAGCCCTCTTCGAGATAATCAACGGCAACCGCAAGGCCGACGCGGGAGAATACAAATGGGGAGTGACTATCACAACAGCATATCTCCCACTCGACAACACATCATTCTTCCAGAGCGACCTCAATCTCGTGGATTGGCTGAGCCAGTATGGAAAGGGCAACGAGGTGCAGATGAAGAGCTTCCTCGGACGTATGCTCTTCAAGGATGAGGATGTGCAGAAGAAGGTGAACGTGCTCAGTGGTGGCGAGAAGATGAGATGCATGATAGCAAGAATGCAGTTGAAGAACGCCAACTGCCTCATTCTCGACACGCCTACCAACCATCTCGACCTTGAGAGCATTCAGGCATTCAACAACAACTTGGTGCAATTTAAGGGCAATATCATCTTTGCCAGCCACGACCATGAGTTTATCCAAACCGTTGCCGACCGTATCATCGAACTTACTCCCAACGGCACCATCGACAAATTGATGGAGTACGACCAGTATATTTACGATGAAAATATCAAGGAACAGAAGGCAAAAATGTACGGAACATCAAAATAGGCACGATTTTTGTATATAAGGCTTATGAAACGTAAATTTTGGAAGATTATGAACAAGAAAGACATTAATATCGATGAACAGACAGAATGTCAGGACAATATGACTGACATGAATGAGAACGTGGAAGAGCAAACAGCTGAACAGTCCTCGGAACAATCAGCCGCTGACGCGACTGACACAGAAACCGATGCGACCGATAATGCCGATAATTCCGGAGAATCCGACAAATCCTCCGAGGAAAAATCCCCTCTCGAAGAAGCCCAGCAGCAAATAGATGAGCTGAAAGACAAGTACTTGCGTTCGGTGGCAGAATTTGACAACTATCGCAAGCGCACTCTCAAGGAGAAGGCCGAACTGATTCTCAACGGTAGTGAGAAGGCCATTGCCGCCGTATTGCCAATACTCGACGATATGGAAAGGGCTATCGCCAACGGTGAGAAGACCGAAGACCTGAATGTGCTTCGTGAGGGTATGTCGCTGATATACACCAAGTTCCAGAAAGTGCTTGAAAGCATTGGCGTAAAGGAAATCGAAACTGCTGATGCCGATTTCGACACCGACGTGCACGAGGCTATCGCCATGGTGCCTGGAATGGGTGACGACAAGAAAGGCAAGGTGCTCGACTGCGTGCAGAAGGGATATAAACTCAATGACAAGGTGATCAGACATGCCAAAGTGGCAGTGGGACAGTGAGCATTTTTAATAAAGAGTGAAGAATAAAGAGTGAAGAATAAAAAATTCATTCAAATATTGAGATATGGCAAAGAGAGATTATTATGAGGTGCTTGGCGTTGACAAAAGCGCCTCGGAAGACGAAATAAAGAAGGCATACCGAAAGATTGCCATCAAATACCACCCTGACCGCAACCCCGGCAACAAGGAGGCTGAGGAGAAATTCAAGGAGGCTGCCGAAGCATACGACGTGCTTCACGACCCACAGAAGCGCCAGCAATACGACCAGTTTGGATTCAACGGTCCTGATGCGGGATTCGGCGGAGGTAGTGGATTCGGCACAAGCATGAACATGGACGACATCTTCTCTATGTTCGGCGACATCTTCGGCGGTCATGCCGGATTCGGCGGTTTTAGCGGATTCGGCGGTGGCGGTCAGAGACAACCGCAGCAGCACCGCGGCAACGACTTGCGTCTGAAGGTAAGACTGACCTTGAGCGAGATAGCCACTGGAGTCACCAAGAAATTCAAGGTGAAGAAGGATGTGGCATGTCAGCATTGCGGCGGCAGTGGAGCTGAAGCCGGAAGCGGTATGGAAACATGCCAGACATGCCATGGTTCGGGATATATCACCCACACCACACAGAGCATCTTCGGTATGATGCAGACACAAGGTGTATGTCCTACGTGTGGCGGCGAAGGTAAGGTAATCAAGAACAAGTGCCATGAGTGCGGAGGCAGCGGTGTCGTCAAAGGAGATGAGGTTGTTGAAATCAACATTCCAGCTGGAGTGGCACAGGGTATGGTCGTGAACGTGCCCGGAAAAGGAAATGCCGGACGCCGCAACGGTATCAATGGCGACATCCAGGTGCTTATCGAAGAAGAGCCAAACGACACATTCGTCAGAGACGGCAACAACCTCATCTACAACCTGCTGCTCGACTTCCCAACGGCTGCCTTAGGCGGCGAGGTTGAGATACCCACTATCTCGGGCGGCAAGGTGAGAATGAAGATTGAACCCGGAACACAGCCTGGTAAGACATTGAGACTCAGAGGAAAGGGACTTCCTGCTGTGCAAGGCTATGGCAGAGGCAATGGCGACCTGATAGTGAACATCAGCGTATATGTGCCGAAGACTCTTAGCCACGACGAGAAGAAGGCTCTCGAAAAAATGAAGAATAGCGACAACTTCAAGGGCGACTTTGCCACAAAGCAGTCAATATTCCAGAAATTCAGAAATTACTTCAATTAATATTAATCGTACGGGCTATGACATACCGTGAGACTACTGAATATCTGTTCAACCAACTCCCGATGTTTGAGCGCAACGGGGCAAAGGGCTACAAGAGCGGACTTGACAACACGCTTTCGCTTGACGTGCACTTCGGTCATCCACATTGTTCTTACAAGACAATACATGTGGCAGGCACCAATGGCAAGGGCTCTTGCTCAAGTCTTATTGCCGCTCTGCTGCAGACGGCTGGCTACAAGGTGGGACTTTACACATCGCCCCATCTTGTGGATTTCAGGGAGCGCATAAGGGTGAACGGAAGAATGGTGAGCGAGCAGTATGTCATAGACTTCGTAGAAAAAGAACGACAGTTCTTCGAGCCTATGCGTCCGTCGTTCTTTGAACTGACCACCGCAATGGCCTTCAAATATTTTGAAGACATGAAGGTGGACATCGCAGTAATCGAAACAGGACTTGGAGGAAGGCTCGACTGCACCAATATCATCAATCCGATATTGTCGATAATCACAAATATCAGTTTCGACCATACACAGTTTCTCGGCAACACATTGGCTAAGATAGCTGCTGAGAAAGCCGGTATCATCAAGGACGACACTCCAGTGGTGATTGGCAATGCCAATGAAGAGACAAAACCGGTATTCCTGCGCAAGGCTCTCGAAACACATTCGGAGGCAATCTTCGCCCAGGATGACAATAATAAGGAAGTGTTAAGGGTGCAACCTCTTGACAACTCCACCTTATTATATATAACAAGAAGCTTCGGAGAAATCAAATGCGCTCTTAGCGGTAGCTATCAAGTGGAGAATGTCAATACTGCGCTTGTGGCGGTGAAGAACATCATGAAGCAAGGGTATCTGAGCGAATGTGTCACCGAAAACGGATGTAAGTGCATGCGCAATGAACTGTCGGAAGCATTCATGAATGTGACCAAACTGACAGGATTGAGCGGTAGGTGGCAAACGGTGAAAACCGCACCGAATGTAGTGTGCGACACTGGTCACAATCTTGCCGGATGGCAATTCATAAGCAGCCAGTTGGCTACCACAAAATGCAAACAGATGCATATCATATTCGGTATGGTGGATGACAAAGACATCGACAGTGTCATAAAATTGCTCCCAAAGAAAGCATTATACTATTTTACCGAGGCAGACAACCATAGGGCACTACCATGGCTCACTATACAGGAAAAAGCAGTTGCCAACGGATTGTATGGAGGAGGCTATCCATCTGTAAAAGAAGCATTTACGGCTGCCATAAAAGCTGCTGCTCATGATGATTTTATCTTCGTTGGAGGCAGTAGTTATATAGTGGCAGATTTCCTCAAAGATTGCATTTAGGTGTTTTTAACACACAAAAAACATTTTTTTTGCCGATAAACTTGTATATGTCGGAAATTTTTAGTTACTTTGCAGACAAGAAAATTAGTAACTAAAAACATACGATTATGACAAGTAATTCAGAAACAGCGAACTTGTGTGGTCTGAATCGCAAAGATTTCCAGACCACCATCAACGGTAAAAAGACCGATTTATACATTTTGCGCAACCGTAAAGGTTACGAAGTGGCAATTTCAAACTATGGAGGCGCTATCTGTGCTATCATGGTTCCTGACAAGGATGGAAATGTAGCTAACGTTATCCAGGGCTTTGACAGTATCAAGGCTCTTATGGAAACTAACGAGATCTATCGCTCCACTCTCATCGGACGCTATGGCAACCGTATCTGCAAGGGTAAGTTCACGCTCAACGGCAAGGACTATCAGTTGGCTCTTAACGACGGTCCCAACCACCTGCACGGAGGCAATAAGGGTTATAACATGAGAGTGTGGGATGCTCGTCAGATGGGTCCACGCTCGTTGGCTCTCAACTACACTTCACCCTATGGTGAGGAAGGTTTCTCGGGCGAAGTGAAAGTGACAGTGGAATTTACATTCACCGACGATAACGAACTTGTTATCGAGTATCTTGCCACCACCAACAAGAAGACAATCATTTGTCTCACTCACCACGCATTCTTCTCATTGGCTGGTATCGCCAACCCCACCCCGACAATCGAAGACCAGATCTGCCAGATTAATGCCGACTTCTATCTCCCGATTGACAATACAAGTATTCCTACAGGTGAGATTCTCAAGGTGGAGGGCACTCCGTTTGACTTCCGTCAGCCAAAGGCATTTGGTCTTGAGATTGACGCTGATAACGAGCAGATCAAGAACGGAACAGGTTATGACCACAACTACGTTCTCAACAAGAAGGAAGAGGGCGAGTTGAGCTTTGCAGCCAAGGTGGTAGAGCCTAAGAGCGGCCGTTCATTGGAGGTTTATACCACCGAACCTGGTGTTCAGCTTTATACAGCCAATTTCTGCAATGGTGCAGTGGGTCAGCATGGAGCTACATTCCCCAAGCGTTCAGCCGTTTGTCTGGAGTGCCAGCACTTCCCCGACACTCCCAACCACCCCTACTTCCCATCGGTTATCCTGCGCCCGACAGAGCAGTATAAGCAGAAGACAATCTATAAGTTCGGAGTAGAAAAGTAGTCAAAATAGTAAGTATTAATATTATAAAACAAAAGAATTAAATTATGTCTGAAACACAGAAGAAGCAGGGAAGTGTCATTGCGATTATCACAATGTTCTTTCTCTATGCAATGATATCATTTGTTACTAATCTGGCAGCACCAATAGGTGTGATTTGGAAGAACCAACCAGAAATCGGCGGTAGCAACCTGCTGGGTATGATGGGTAACTTTATGAATTTCTTCGCCTATCTGTTTATGGGTATTCCTGCCGGAAAACTCCTTACAAAGATTGGTTATAAGAAAACAGCCCTTTTGGGTATAGGAGTTGGATTCTTTGGCGTTCTCATCCAGTTCCTGTCTGGTACAGCCACTGGTTTGTCAGGATTCTACATCTATCTCTTGGGTGCCTTTGTATCTGGATTCTCAGTATGTCTGTTGAACACAGTTGTCAACCCGATGCTCAACCTTCTCGGAGGTGGCGGTAACCGCGGTAATCAGCTGAATCTCATCGGAGGAACGCTGAATTCTTTATCCGGCACTTTAACCCCAATGTTCGTAGGTGCTCTCATCGGTACAGTAACAGCCAGCACTCAAATGGCAGATGTAAACCTCGTTCTCTTCATCGCCATGGGTGTATTTGCCACAGCATTTATTGTATTACTGTTCATTCCTATTGAAGACCCTTCTATCGGTAAGGTTACAGCTGAGACAAAATTCGAACATTCTCCTTGGGCTTTCCGTCATTGTGTATTAGGCGTAATTGCTATCTTCGTGTATGTTGGTGTTGAGGTAGGTATTCCCGGCACTCTCAACTTCTACATCTCAGACACAAGCGAAAAGGGAGCGGGCATCCTTGAGAACGCAGCTGCAGTGGGTGGCTTCGTTGCCGGTACATACTGGTTGCTGATGCTCGTTGGACGTTTTGTTGCCGGATTTATTGCCGACAAGGTTTCATCCAAGATGCTGATGCTTGCCACAAGTGGTGTGGGAATGATTCTCATCATTGGTGCTATGTTCATCCCTAAGGAGGTAACGGCTTCGATGCCTCTCTTCACTGGCAGTTCGTTCGAGATAATGGTAGTGCCACTGAGCGCTCTCCTACTCGTTCTTTGCGGACTTTGCACATCGGTTATGTGGGCTTCGATATTCAATCTTGCCACTGAAGGCCTTGGCAAATATACAGCTCAGGCTTCGGGCATCTTTATGATGATGGTGGTAGGCGGTGGCGTTCTGCCTCTCATCCAGAACTATATTGCCGACAACACCGGTTACATGATTAGCTACATCGTACCACTGATTGCCATGGCCTATATGTTCTGGTATGCACTTGCCGGATCAAAGAATGTCAATACCGACATCCCTGTAGAGTAATTTATTATAATATAAGGTATAAACACTTAAAAGACAATCGACTATGGATATTGAATTTGTAAGAAGCCGTTTTATCAAGCATTTCGACGGCAAGACAGGAAACATATACGCCTCTCCTGGACGTATTAACCTCATCGGCGAGCACACCGACTATAATGGAGGATTTGTATTCCCCGGAGCTGTTGACAAGGGAATGATGTGCGAGATTCGTCCTAATGGCACAGATACCATACAGGCCTACTCTATCGACCTCAAGGATCGCGTGGAGTTCAAGGTTGACGATCCCAATGGCCCCCGTGCAAGTTGGGCACGTTACATCTATGGCGTTGTACAGGAAATGCGCAAGTTGGGTGTGGATGTGAAGGGATTCAACACAGCCTTTGCAGGCGACGTTCCTCTCGGAGCGGGTATGTCTTCTTCAGCCGCTCTTGAGAGCTGCTTTGCATTTGCCATCAACGACCTGTTTGCCGACAACCGCATCTCAAAGTGG
>JBJEAY010000498.1:0-9522 GCA_051869575.1 Prevotella sp.
TCTTTTTCCGCGACAGCGAGCACACCCAACTCGTGCTTGGCGATTTCGGTATCTCGGCAGTAATGAAGGACAACGAGGTGCTACATCGCACCACTCAGGCCCGCACCCCGGTGTATGCCTCTCCCGAGATGTATTCGGATGTCATCGACGGTGTCGTGGAGCTTACTCCCGCCACTGACTTCTACTCGCTTGGAATAACGTTGCTCGCCCTGTGGTATGGACACAGTCCGTTTACCAACAGTGAGCGTACAATCATGAAATACAAGAACGAGGGCAGGATTCCCAAGGTAGATACATTACCCGACAGGGTAAAGATGATTGTAAAGGGACTCACTGCCGTGAACACTCAGACAAGATGGAAGTATAATGAGGTGGAGCGGTGGTTTATGGGTGAGAGCCCGCAGGTGGACGAGTCATCTCCATTCCTCAAATACAAGGCCTTTGTGGTTGATCCCGAGCGTAATCTCATAGCAGAGAATGCAGCTGATCTTGTGCCACTGCTAATCAACAACGAGCGTATTGCAAGAGGATACCTATATGGCGGTCGTCTTGCCAACTGGTTTGAGCAATGTGGCAACGAGAAGGTGAGCCTTGCCCTGAAGGACATTGTCAAGAACCGCTATCCTGCCGACCCTCAGGCTGGACTCATGGCGGCTGTTTATGCCATGGAGCCCACCTGGCCCTACCGCGATGTCAACAACAAGGAGTGTATCGACATCCACGCCGTGGCAATGTCGATGATTACCAATATGTCTGAATATACTATCGTGCTTCGCAATCCCCATGACCGCCTCTGGATATATCTCGAGAGCCGTACCGACTGCGACGTTGACCGTATGAGGAAGTATTTCCAGCAAGGCACACAGCAGGAATTGGCATTGGCTGTGATGAAGACGGTGTATGAAATCGACCCCGACATGCCGTTCATAGTGAAGCATAATACAAAGACACTAAAGGAGATTGTACGTTGCTTCGGTAATGAACAGTTGACCGAGAATGACTGGCGCAGTCTTACCGACGGACGATTGTTGTCGTGGATGTATTGCCACGAGGACCGTATGGCATGCGAGGCATTGAGAATACTCACCGAGGGCAAGGAGTTTTCCAAGCACTTGGCATACAAGGTGCTGTACAATATCGACCGTAATGCCGCTTACGACCTTAAGGAAGCCAACACACCGCAAAAAGTGGGTGAGATGTTGGCTGAAAAGCTCACAAGGTGGCAGTCGTTGAGCGACAGGGACTTCGAGGAGTATATATCTGAGTTTAGCGACCCCAACGGACGTTTCATGTATTTTGCCCAGATGCACGGATGGGTGAACGAGATGGTGGAGGCACAGAGATGCTTCGACCTCAATTCAGATGAAAATCGCCAGCGACTCGGTTTATATGACCTGCGTACTGCGGCTTATCGCTTCTGCCGCATACTTGGTGCCACTCCGTTGTATTTGCTGCCGAATGGTAGCTTGCTTCATGACGGTTTGAATATCGATACCAAATATACTGCCGACGTTAGGCAGGAGGTGCGTCAGGGTGTACTGCCACAATGGCTTGCGACATTCTATCACGAGAATCCCAATGAAGACTTCACCGAGGAGTATAGTTATGAGCACAGGCTTGAGGATTGGCTCAATGCCGTTGGCTCCTACGACCCGCAATATTCCTTCTATCGTCGTTTTGTGCAGGCAAAGGAGGACACCCGACAGCGTTTCGACCATATTAAGAAACAGTTTACCAAGGCACAGGTGCGTCGTGGACTGTGGCGCATCATCTATTTCTCACTTTGCGTCATTTGGTTGCTCGGTGTATTAGTGGTAGGTTTCCACGACAAGGAGACCATGCTCATCAACGGTTTTGTCACTATTTGCCTGCCGGTAGGTGGTGTCACGGCACTGATATGTGCCATGAGGGCGTTCTTCCGTGGTTATGGGTTCCTCTTGTGCACCTTCTGGGGAGTGTTTGGATTCCTCACGTCGCTCGTGCCTCTATGGATATTGAAATATATAGATGTGTCGATGCCATCGCTCTTCACTGTGTCGGTGGTCTTTATTACATTATTATATATGGTAGTATGCCATTTCACCGAAAACCGTTCGGACAACGTGTATGACAAGGAACTCATCAACGAGGTTGTGGATGACGACGTAAAGTCATTGCTTCTCGAACCGCTTTATTACACGTTTAAGACCAAGAGCTACAAGTTTAAGGGCTCGAAGTTTGGCATGCTCGAAGATGTCGAAAACCAGTTCTTGGCAGTAGCCAACGAGTCGGTGCTCCATTATGTCATGTGGACACTGATGGTTGCCATAGTGCTCTGCGAACTGATAGCATACAACTATTTGATTTAACTAAATTACATGATTAAGTAATGAAATGTGAACATTGTCATAAGGAAAACCGCTCAATAGCCAAGTACTGCCGCTGGTGTGGACATGCCCTCGCCTCGGAGAACGTGTTGGGACAGATAATCGGTCTTGATGAGGTGAAACAACAACTCAAGACGGTTGTCAACACCTATACGTTCCTACATTCACGCAAGGACATAGCCAACGTGAGACTTAGCGTTAACGCTATAATAGTGGGTGAAACGGGTACTGGAAAGACGATGCTTGCGGAGGTTATCCGTGATTATTTCTATCAAAACAAGATTATCCCGAAGCAAAAACTGACTATGGTTGATGCCGTTGACTATAAGCGATTCGTGGATAAGTGGGACGATAATATAAAGAAAGCCAAGGGTGGAGTGTTGTTTTTCGACAACGTTCAGAAACTCCTGCCCGACAGGTATTCCAACCAGGTTAATCCGCTCGACAAGCTCTTTGTTGAGATGGACCACTGGGAGGACGACCCTATTGTGATAATCTCCGGTCTGACAAGAGGACTGGATGACTTCCTCACAAATAACCCTGCGATATCCAATCGCTTCAAGTATAAGTTCTATTTGCCTACACCAGGCTTTATGGAGCTGTATGAGATATGTCGTCAACAGCTAAAGTCGAAGTACGGAATAACGAGTTATACCCCTGAGGCTGAGAAGAAACTGAAGGCATACTTCAAGTATAGGGTGAAGACCAAGGACGAGACTTTCGGATTCGCCCATGAAGCCATCACCCAGGCAGAGAACATCTTCACGTCGTTCATCAGTCGCGGACTTGAGGCAACTGTTGTCGAGGAAGCCGATATCAAGGAATATGTGCCCGAAGACCGTCCTCTCGACGATATCCTCAAGGATATGGACAGTTTCATCGGAATGAATGAGGTGAAGAAGGCCGTGAGGGAAATAGCGTTCTCGGTAAAGAACGGATTGGAGCGTCAGGATCGTGGACTCGGTGGTGGCGAGAAGATGTCTATGCACGTGGTGCTCACTGGTAATCCCGGTACCGGAAAGACAACCATCGCCCGCAAGTTAGGCGAAATCCTCTCGGCTATTGGCTATCTCGATAGCGGACATGTCGTTGAGGTTGACCGCTCTAAGATGGTGAGCCAGTATCAAGGCGAGACGCCAAAACTTGTCAACCGACTGTGCGACAAGGCAAAAGGCGGCATCCTCTTTGTGGATGAGGCATATACATTGGCTCCACTCAACCAGTCGGGAGAGCGCGACCAAAGCGGTGCCGAGGCTCTTGAGACACTCATGAAGCGCATGGAGGACGACCGTGGCAACTTTGTTGTCATCACGGCTGGATATCGAATGGAGATGGACAACCTCTTCCGTATCAATCCGGGATTCAAGAGCCGTTTCAATTATTTCCTCAACATCGACGACTATTCGCCAACGGAACTCTACGAGATACTCCTATGTTTCTCCAACGAGAAGAAATACATCATTTCTCCACAGGCGGAGGACATCATAAGGACTGTCATACGCGAGAGGTACGAACATCGTGACAAAGACTTTGCCAACGGACGCACTATGCGCCAGCTCTTTGACTCGATATGCAAACGACAAGCCGAAAGACTTCAGAAGAACGACTTGCAGATGACGAGCGACGAGGAGCTGATGACCATTTTGCCCGAGGATGTGCCATACGAGAAACCCAAGACCGTTGACTTCAACGACTGTCTGAAGGAACTCGACGGACTGGTAGGTCTTAAGAGCGTCAAGGAGGAGATCACCAATTTGGCCTCTTATCTCAACCTGCAGATACAGCGAGGAGAGAGCAACACATTCCAGGGCAAGCATTATATCTTCACTGGTAATCCGGGTACGGGTAAAACCACTGTGGCGAGAATCATGGCAAATGTGTTCAAGACACTCGGCATCTTGTCGAGAGGTCAACTCGTTGAGGCCGACCGCTCAAAATTAGTGGCTGGATTCAGTGGACAGACAGCCATCAAGACCAACCAACTTGTGGATTCCGCCATAGGTGGAGTATTGTTCATCGACGAGGCTTACACACTCGCTTCGAGCGACAATGACTCGTTTGGAGCAGAGGCTATCGACACACTGCTCAAGCGACTTGAGGACGACCGAGGCAAGTTTATCTGTATCGTGGCGGGATATACCCGACAGATGCACGACTTCATCGACTCCAATCCCGGAATGAAGAGCCGCTTCACCCAAACCATCAATTTTGAGGATTACACAGCAGACGAACTCACACAGATATTCCTCAATATGGCGGCTGCACGCAAGTTCTCTTTGGACGACGAGGTCAAGGCTGCCGTGAAGCGAATGTTCGACCAGATTTATCTCAGGCGCGACCGCAATTTCGGCAATGCGCGTGAGGCAAGGAAGACGTTTGACGAAACGGTTGAAAACCAAAGCCATCGCCTTGTCGAAGAGATGGGCAAGCACACACTTACCGATGCCGACATGTACACTATCAAGGCATCCGACCTGCCCTCTAACAAGAGTCAGGCTGTGCGTCCTCTCGATGAGGTGCTCAACGACATGGACGAATTCGTCGGTATGCGCTCTGTCAAGAATCTCATACGTCGCCTTGCCGTGCAGAGCATGTTTATGAAACAACGCTCAGCGAGCGGCATTGGTAATGTGCAGCAGATTGTCATGAACTTCGTCCTCACAGGTAATCCCGGTACAGGAAAGACCTCGGTGTCGCGACTTATGGGCGAACTGCTTCAGAGTATGGACATACTGCCTACCAAGAAGGTGATTGAGGCAAGTCGTGCCACTATGGTGGGCAAGTATATGGGCGAGACTCCCAAGCTCGTCAACAAACTATGCGACCAGGCTCTTGGTGGCGTGCTCTTTATTGATGAAGCTTATAATATATGTAATGGTGAAGACCAGTATGGCAAGGAGGCTGTGGATACACTCATGAAGAGAATGGAGGACGACCGCGGCAAGTTTGTTGTCATCGTGGCAGGCTATAAGGACCGCATGGAGATGTTCCTCAACACCAATCCCGGTCTTGCAAGCCGCTTTACCCACCGTCTGCATATCGACGACTATAATGAGGACGAACTCGTGTCGATATTCAAGAAGATGGCCGCCAAGCAGGATTACGAACTGTCGCAGGATGCCGAGTTCAAATTGATGGGTGAGGTATGCCGCATGGTGATGAACAAGCGAGAGTCGTTTGGCAATGCACGTGAGATGCGCAATCTGCTCGACACCACCATCGGTCGCCTGTCGGAACGTGTGGCGTCCATGTCCCCGCAGTCTATCACTGCCGATACATACAAGATAATCACTGCCGAGGATATCCCCAGTGGAGGCTGTGGTGGCTTTTAATGAAAGAAACAATTTGGATTATTAATATAAAGCGCAATATAATATGATAATATGCCCTTTTTGCAAGGAAGAGATAGAGGAGAGATCCTACTACTGTGACCAGTGTGGACAAGCGCTCTCTTACTGTACGAGTTGCGGTCATGTCGGGTCTGGTCGCCGCTGCACCTATTGTGGCGGCATAATGCAGTCGGCTAAGGATATTGAGGCTGCCGGACAGCGCACCACGATGGCTGAGAGTATGACGTCGGCATCGCCCGTCACGTCGATTTCCCGTTCCAGTGTTGATATATCCCAGTCACTCGTCGATCCCAATGTTCCCCGACTTTCACTTGTGAGCAACCAGCTCAACATCAGCATACAAGGTATCAATGGGGCTATCATCGGGCGTCGCCAGGGTCCTTATCGCCAACTTTTCGAAAAGGACATGTATGTGTCAGGTGTTCATGCCCAACTGTTCTATAGTCATGACAATGGTTGGTGTGTTATGGACAAACATTCTTCCAACGGTACATTCATCAATCGCCAGCGCCTGCAGAGCGACATAGGCATGCCTCTTAAGAACAACGATATCCTTTCGATTGCAAACGTCAATCTACAAGTAATTATTAACTGATAAATCCGACACATAACGATATGTATAAACTACAGATTACAGCATCAAGCAATGTGGGTCTTGTGAGAACCAACAACGAGGATATGATTCTCGTGCGCAACAAGTATATACGCGATGAAGACTATTCCACCGGGATTGACATGTCGGTATGCGACCGCCTTGCGGTATGTGTAGCCGACGGTATGGGTGGATATGAGGCAGGCGAGGTTGCAAGTCAGGAAGTGCTGTCAAGCCTCCATTTCTTCCTCAGCGACATGCCCGAGAAACTCTCTGATGAAGAATTCAATGATGCCATTGTCGAATGGCTAAATAGTATAAATAATGTTATCAACTCGAAGGGCAAGAACGACGACGCCTATTACAATATGGGTACGACGCTCGTCGGACTGCTATTCTACGAGGGTCGCGTCTATTGGATAAACTGCGGTGACAGCCGTATCTACCGTTTCCGCAACGGTACATTAGAGCAGCTCAGCGTCGATCACTCCTTTGCCGCCCTCTATGGTGATCAAGGCCACACCAATGCCATCACCAACTGTATCGGTGCAGGTTGCACCACAACATTTATCGACATGCAGGAAATCACAGGCGATATTCTCGTCGATGATGTCTTCCTCATCTGCTCCGACGGCATGACCGACATGGTTGACGACTGCCACATAGAGCGACTGCTCGACATCGACTGCAATGCAAGTCAGCTTTGTCATGCAGCCATCGATGCAGGAGGATATGACAACTGCTCGTCGTGCGTAGTGAAGATTGTATAATTAAATATATTGAAATGCCACTTAGATTACCGGATAAATTGCCAGCCATAGAGCTGCTTAAGCGCGAGAACATCTTCGTGATGGACAACACCCGCGCCACCACCCAGGACATACGCCCATTGAAAATTGTGATTTTGAATCTCATGCCATTGAAAATCACTACTGAGACCGACCTCATCCGCCTGCTGTCGAATACTCCGCTGCAGATGGAGGTCAGTTTTATGAAGCTCAAAAGCCACACACCGAAGAACACTCCCATTGAACACATGATGATGTTCTATAGGGATTTTGAGAAGATGAGGGATGAGAAATATGACGGCATGATCATTACTGGTGCTCCTGTGGAGCAAATGGACTTTGAGGATGTCAACTATTGGGACGAGATTACCACCATATTCGACTGGGCACGCAATCACGTCACCTCCACCTTGTATATATGCTGGGCAGCACAGGCAGGGCTTTACTATCACTACGGTATTCCCAAGTATCCTCTCGAAAAGAAGATGTTCGGTGTGTTCCGTCAGCACACCCTATGTCCGCATTTGCCCATCTTCCGCGGATTCGACGATGTGTTCTATATGCCACATAGCCGTCACACCGAGGTGCGCAAGGAGGATATTCTTGCCAATCCCGAACTGACGCTTATTGCCGACTCTCCCGAGAACGGGGTGAGCATGGTGATGGCACGAGGAGGCAGGGAGTTCTTTATCACAGGACACATGGAATATGCATCCAACACGCTCGACAACGAGTATAAGCGCGACAAGGACATACGTGATGACGTGGAGATGCCTGTCAACTACTATCGCGACAACAATCCCGACAACGAACCGCTCGTGACATGGCGAGCACATGCCAACTTGTTGTATCATAACTGGATAAACTACTATATATATCAGGAGACTCCTTACGACATCAGCCAGATAAAATGACGAAACGACCTCTCGAACTGTTAGCCCCGGCACGCGACGTGGAGTGTGGCAAGGCTGCCATCGACCATGGGGCTGATGCCGTGTATATCGGTGCCGAGCGATTTGGTGCGCGTGCTGCCGCTGGCAACTCGCTCGACGACATTGCCGAACTCTGTAGCTATGCTCACGCTTTTCGCGCCATGGTGTATGTCACTGTCAATACAATCATTTACGACAACGAACTCGATGCCACCTGTCGTCTCCTTCGCCAGCTTGCCGACATCGGAGTGGATGCCATTCTCGTCCAGGATATGGCATTGCTCGACATGCTTGCAGGTCTGCCCTTGGAATGTCATGCCAGCACCCAGACCGACAACCGCACTGCCGACAAGGTGAAGTGGTTGAAGAGCTTGGGCTTCAGTAGGGTGGTGCTTGCCCGCGAATTGTCTATCGACGAGATTCGACAGATATACGAGTCAGTGCCCGACGTTGAATTGGAGGTGTTTGTGCATGGAGCCTTGTGCGTCAGCTACAGTGGATTGTGCTATGCTTCGCAATACTGTTTCGGTCGTTCGGCCAATAGGGGCGAGTGTGCCCAGTTCTGCCGTCTGAGTTTTGATATGGTCGATTCTGAGGGCAAGATTATGGAAAAGTCACGCCATCTGCTGTCACTTAAGGATATGAAGCAGATTGACAATATCGAGGCTCTTGCCGAGGCTGGCGCCACGTCGTTCAAGATAGAAGGCCGACTGAAGGATATGGTGTATGTGAAGAACGTTACTGCTGCATATAGCCAGCGTCTTGACTCACTTGTAGCCCGTTATCCCGACCGCTATTGCCGTGCCTCTCTTGGACATAGCACCCACATGTTCAACCCCAATCTATCAAAGACATTCAATCGAGGATTCACCACGTATTTTGCCTCTGGTCGCCGTCCCGACATCTCGTCGCCCGACACTCCCAAGGCTCTTGGAGAATACGTCGGCAAGGTGAAGGAGATACGTGGGCAGTGGTTTACTGTTGCCGGTCTTTCTGCCTTTGCCAACGGCGATGGATTGTGCTTTATTAATGACGAACGACAACTTGAAGGCTTTCGTGTTAACAAAGTGGAAAACAACAGATTGTTCCCTTTGAAGATGCCAACAGGAATGCGCAAGGGAACAGCCCTTTACCGCAACAACGACCAGGAGTTTGAGCGTCAACTCTCGCGCCAGTCGGCTGAGCGCAAGATAGCCGTCAACTTTAAGTTATATGCCGATGGCAATATACTGAAACTAAGTGCGCAGACAGAAGTATTCAGTGGTGTTGCAGAGGAGAGTGACATCCAACTGCAAAAGGCAGAGAAACCTCAGCACGACAATATTGTGCGCCAACTCTCCAAACTTGGCGGCACATCTTTCGTTTGCGCCGGTGTGGATATTCCCGACTCATTCGACTGTTTTATTCCGTCGAGCATATTGGCAAAGATGCGACGTCAGGCAATAGAACAGCTTGAGGAAAAGATTCAACACAATGAGCGACCAGTCAACAAGG
>JBJEAY010000499.1:0-1717 GCA_051869575.1 Prevotella sp.
GTAGCGATAATTAGCCAAAAGTAGTGAAAAAGTGAGGTTTGGTGAAAAATATAATTAAATTATTTGCCAAATCTCATTTTTTTTTGTACTTTTGGCGAAAATTAATAAGAAGAAGTTTGGCTAAGATTTTGAGTAACATAATAAAGTCGTTGACTTGTTCATTGATTGCCATATTTATTTGGGGCATATCACCTGCAATGGCAAACAATGGAGAGGTGAAACTATGTCCTTTCGCGACAGGGCAGAAAATGCCCACCAATCAGACACGATTGGTGTATCAAGACCATGAGGGCACGATATGGATTGCCACATTCCGGGGACTCGTGAGATATACCGACGGTATGTTGAGGGTATATCGCTCGAATCTGTTCATGCCCGAACTGCTGCCGTGCAACAATGTCATCTGCCTGTGCGAAGACAATAGGCAGAGGCTGTGGATAGGAACGGAAAGAGGACTTTGCCGTCTCGACAAAACCACGGGGAGAGTGGTGCAGATCCCAACAGGCAGGGACTGTAACTTGAGGGTTAACGAACTCATCGTCACCCGTGACGGAACGGTCTATGCAGGCATGATTCGCGGTCTGATGCGCTATGACGAAAACACCAGGCGGATGGTGGACATGGGTCTCGACGATGTCAACATCCAGTCGCTGGCGGAAATGCCTAACGGCGATTTGATGGTAGGTACATGGGGCAAGGGACTGTTCACCTATTCATCCAGGGAAGGAGGCAGAAATGTTCGTTTGTCTGACGACATTGTCAGCAAGACGATATTGGCATTGCATTACGACAGCAGCCATCGCCTTTGGGCAGGCACTCTCAAAGAGGGTCTCTGCATGTTGTCTGTTGATGCCAATGGAGTTTGGCAAATCAACACCCGGTATGAGGGCAAAAACCTGCCGTCTGATTGTGTATATAGCATTGCGGAGAAAAACGGACGCCTGCTCGCAGGAACGCGCAACGGACTTTTTGTCGAGGGCGGCGACAGTATGCTGAAGGGAGACGAGGTGTTGGGCGTTTGTGTTGACAGTCAAGGGCATATATGGGCGGCCACTAAGGGCTTCGGTCTATATACGACTTCCGGAGACGCGAGAAACGAAAAGCAGGACAACACGTCATCATATCAAGTGTTGACCGACAAGGAAAACGGCACATGGGAAACACGCAATTATGGAGTGGCATATCAGTCGGCTTCGTCCTCACAACCCGTGATTCTTCTGTCCACGCTTCGCCCCTATCGCCTGTCACTCAATCACAACGGCAGGGTTCTCATACCCATGCACGACGCAGGATTGTATATTGCATATCAAGGAAAGATAGAGAAACACCTTTCCAAGACTAATGGTGACTCGTTCATCCCCCACGACCTTGTCCATCATGCCCTTGAGGATTCACAAGGCAATCTTTGGGTAGCCACCCGATTGGGTGTAGGTGTGCGCATGAGGAATGGACAAGATTATGTGCTTTCGGAAAAGCCAGGCGTACCCGCCTACCTCTCTGAGGAGACTTATTTCTTGGCAGAAGACCGTGACGGCATCGTATGGGCAGCCACTGCAGAGGGAATAATCAGGTGTGACAGCACATTCCGCCGCTACTCACTCGAAGACGACAACTTCCCCATCGGCAATCCCACTGTATTCTGTCATGACAAGGCAGGACGCAGATGGGTTGGCACCGACGGCATGGGACTATGTATGTATGACAGTGTAAGAGACTG
>JBJEAY010000500.1:0-1709 GCA_051869575.1 Prevotella sp.
ACCAACGTAAATGAAAAACAACTCTTTACCAGTTATATTGAACTGACAGACGAATTCCACCATAAAGCATTAAGCAATGTCTTCCGCAACGGTCCCATCAAAGGGTATGAAACGATGCTTACTGCCATGGCAGAAGCCTATAGTGAATTAGGCTTCAAACGGCAGCGAAGCACCATTTCCAATATACTTAAGTATTTGAAGGAGGAAAGGCAGTTTGTGAGGAAGACGGACAAGACATACTACTACAATAGCCCCTCGAACAACGAGTACAAAAACAAAGAAAAGGAGGAAGAACCATGCTGACGGAAATGATGAGACAGAGGTTGGAGAACGTGAAGAAGGTCTCCATAGTCGATTACCTCTCTTCAGAGGAGATACACCCTGTGCGCAAGGCAGGCGGCAGATGGTTATACCATGCCCCCTACCGCACCGACAAGCATCCGTCGTTCATTGTCACCTTGGCCAAGAACCTGTGGTTTGACCTTAGTTACAAGACTGGCGGCAGCATCATTGACCTTGTCATGCGCTATAAGAACATTGCCAATGTTGGAGAAGCGATGACCTATATAGAAAAGTTGAACCTGGGAGCATACATCCCAGATGCTGCTTCATCGGGAGCAGATATTGCCAAGGAACAGAAGGAGGAGAATGCCCATGCCAGTATTGGCAAGGTGAAGGTATTGGAGCTGAAGAACCACGCACTCATCACCTATATCCAGAGCCGCAAGATAGACATCTACTGCGCCTGTCATTATTTACGCGAGATACACTATTCCATCGGCCAGAAGCACTACTACGGATTAGGGTTCGTCAACAACAGTGCGGGCTATGCCATCCGCAACAAGTACTTCAAGGGCTGCATCGGCCATCAGGACATCACCCTCATCTTCAAGGAAGAAGGCAATAAGCAGAAGCATTGTGCCGTCTTTGAGGGATTCATGGATTTCCTCTCATTTATCACCCTGGTCAAGAAGCGTCACATGTTGTTCATTATGGAATTCCCTTGTGACATCATCGTAATGAACTCCGTAACCAACATGGAAAAGTGCATGAAAGCCCTTGAAGAATACCCCTATATCCATTGTTTCCTTGACAACGATGCAGCAGGACAGTGCGCCACCACAGACTTCAAGGCACTTTACGGCTATCGTATTACTGACGAATCCTTCCGCTATGGTGAATACAAAGACCTGAACGATTTTCTGGTGGGCATCAAGATGTGACCTCTATGCCAAACATCTGACATACGGCTCTCCCCTTTCGGGAGGGCTTTTTTTATGCGCATATCTCTTTTGGTGTTCTTATTATGTCCGATTTTCATGTCCGATTTTTGTTTTTATGAAAAATAGAGTTAAGAAATGAGGGCGAGGAACGGAGATATGATGGCTATGTGGCTAAAAGGTTGTTACTTTGCACTGTGTTTCTGAAATGCGTGAGCGGATAAAGGCTGGTCGCGTTCATCGGGATGCCCGTCGAATGGCACAAAATCGGACTAAATAGTACGATTATTGACAGGCAGGACGATGCCGCATTCTATTTTCAGAACGAGAAAAAAGAAAGATTAGTAATTTAGGATAATAAGAAGCAACAGAAAGCATGAAAGGATTTGTGATATTCGCCATTGTCGTGACCGTAATCTATGTCATCTACTATACGGTCATCATCGTGCAGGATCTGTACGGAAAGCCCAAGGACGAGAAGTCACAGGG
>JBJEAY010000501.1:0-1707 GCA_051869575.1 Prevotella sp.
AAGTCAAGTCAAATGTCGCTCTGGAGTATATCGACAGCAATTTTTCGACCTACGACCAGATTCAGAAATCAATATGGAGTAATGCAGAACTCGGATTCCTCGAGAACAAAAGTAGCGCAACTCTTCAGAAACATCTTGCCGACAATGGATTCAAGATAGAGAGCGGAGTGGCAGATATGCCTACTGCATTCGTTGCTACATATGGTAGCGGTAGTCCAGTAATTGGACTGCTCGCCGAATTTGATGCTCTGCCCGGTTTGTCGCAAGATACTGTTCCTTATCGCAAGCCCTTAAAAGAAGGAGGCGCCGGACATGGATGTGGTCACAACACCTTCGGCACTGCATCAACAGCTGCCGCCGTCGCTTTGAGCAAGTGGTTAAAGGAGAATAATCAAAGTGGAACGATAAAGGTTTATGGTTCGCCTGCTGAAGAAGGTGGAGCCGGTAAGGTATATCTTGTAAGAGAAGGGCTCTTCAATGATGTGGATGCCGTACTCGACTGGCATCCAGGTGCTGGTAATGGCGTTTCGACCAATGGCGGTACTGCGATGGTGATGGTTGACTATATCTTCCATGGTACAGCAGCACATGCAGCCGGCAATCCATGGAAAGGACGATCGGCTCTCGACGGAGTGGAAGCACTCGACTATATGGTAAATATGCTTCGCGAGCATGTTCCTACTTCTTCACGTATTCACTATGTTATTGCCGATGGTGGTGATGCTCCTAACGTGGTACCAGAATATGCACGTGTGTCATATTACATCCGTAGTCCTCGCCGAGACATCCTGAACCAACTGACAGAATGGATTGACTCTGCAGCCGTTGGTGCTGCCAAGGGTACACAGACAAAGGTTGAGAAAGTTATTATTGCCGGTACGTACGAAAGACTTCACAACCGTGTTCTATCTGAGTTGATCCAGAAGAATATGGAGAAAGTTGGTGGCGTAATCTATGATGAGCGCGAGAGGAAATTTGCAGAAGAACTGTCAAAAACATTTGTTGCTCTCGCAGACATCTCATCGGCAGCCAAGGTTCAGCCCCTCAAAGAGATACTCAAGGAAGGTAGCGGTGGTTCGTCTGATGTGGGCGATGTATCATGGGTTACTCCTCTTGCCAGTTTTGGTACTGCCACCTTCGTCCCAGGCAGTGCTGGTCACAGTTGGCAGAACGTTGCCGCAGCAGGTACTACCATCGGTACCAAAGGTCTGCTCAATGCCAGTCGTATCTTCGTGTTGAGTGCCATTGAACTCTTTACCAATAGCAAACTGCTTGATGCAGCCAAGAAGGAGTTCAACGAGGCAAGAGGCAATGACTTTAAGTATGTCCCTCTGCTTGGTGATCGCAAACCCGCCCTTGACTATCGTGTTGGTCAATAAAAAGGCAAAATTCTTATTACCATAGCTTAAAAGTACGGTAGTCTAACCATTGATTACCGTACTTTTTCGTAAAAATACCTAATTTGTGGTATGCAGAATAACATAAATTGGCTATTTCCCAAATAAAAAAAATGCTGTACCTTTGCACTCGAAAATAATAAGAATACAAATGATATAATTAAAAGAAAGGTAATGATTATGAAATTGAAGACATTTATCTTATCAATCGCGCTTTCAGTAGCGAGTGTGTCTTACGCTGTGACTCAGGGTAATGGAACAATCACCGTCAAGACATCAAAGCTTATGCGCCCGTTGGCAGAGCAATGGG
>JBJEAY010000502.1:0-1707 GCA_051869575.1 Prevotella sp.
TATGAAGAATGGACAAGAAACAGTGTTTGAGATACTGCTTCAAGGAGGTGAATTGTCAGAGTTGAGAATAAGAAATTCTAATAAAATGCCATCACTTAGTGACAAAGACCAAGCAATAGCTGAGGCTTTTGTTAGAAAATACTATAAAAATATAGTAGAAAAGTGGGTGAATTTCTTTATATATAAGAAAAAGGTACGTGTAACAAAAATAACCAAAAGAATATGAGTTTGACTATAATAGCAGCAAAATACGTGGCTCCTCTTTCCGTTGAACTTACTTTCAGCGATGGGGCAATACAGGTTGTGGATGTGGGTGCTTTTATAAGAAAGAATCCACACCCCCAATACAATTCCTATCTCGATGAAAAGAAATTCAAAAAATTTAAGTTGGAAATGGGAAACGTTGTGTGGGGTAAGAATTGGGATTTAATTTTTCCAATAACTACCCTGCGAAATGGGTATTGTGAATAGTATTATATGAAGAAACTTCCGATATTGATATTTATTGCCTTGTGTCTTACAGCCTTTGCGACAAGTTATGGGAGCTATCGCAGTGCGGAGAGGGCGATAGAGGGCGACATGCGGCAGGCTCTTGCCAAGACTATCAACGAGAAGGGCGTGGAGACTATGCGTCAGGACTCTATTCGGGCTTACAAGAGCATGAGCCATGCCGAAAGTGAGACTATGACTATTGCAGTGGGCGACGAGACCTTGCGCAAACATCTGCGTGACCCGCAACTGCGCGACAGGGCGTATATCACATATACCGTAGGAAAGGAGAATGGACGTTGGAAGGTGATGTTCAACACCGAGGTGCGATATTCTGCTGCAATGATATGGAGTATGTCCGACCAGCGGTTGTCTCTTGTGCTCGCTGTTATGGCTATGATTGCCCTTGCTTTCTCATTCAAAGGCAGAAGGCAACTGCAACCTGTCGCTATGGCAAACTTCTCCGAGGCACATCTCACTCCTATGCAACGCCAGCTTATGGAGATGTTTATCTCGTCTGACTCTCATAGATTATCAAAGCATGAGATATGCAATGCCCTTTGGCCTAAGAAGGATGATGCCAACGAGACGCTCTATGCCTTGATAAGCCGATTGAAGCGGGAACTAAGCCGTAGTACGGACTTTGACATCGTATCAGACAGAGGCAGGGCTTATATCCTAAAACATAGAAAATCAGAGAGTTAACCATCCTGACAGATAAATGTCAGACAAATGTCAGTATAAGAATCAGGTTCTTCTGGAACGACGGACAGGACTACAGCCATCGCCTCACATCGTTCAACTTCAACGTGGGACTCACGGCATGGCTCGGCAACTGGACGTTCATGGCAACAATGGACAACGGCTTTCATTTTATGGAAAACGAATATGAAAGCCGCAACATCTTCTCCGACTACATCAGTGTATCATATAGACTTAAGAATCTCACCGCAAGCCTCTTCTGCCAGAACCTGTTCAAGAGCAACGGCAAGATTGAAGAAGTGGAAAACCACAACCACCTCGCCCACAAGCTCTTTGTAGCCCGCAACCGCGACACATCCAGTGCCATCGGCATAAAACTGACGTGGACATTGTCGAAGGGACGCAAGTTCAAAGGCATAGAGCGCGACACCGACAGTTTGAAAGACAAGGAGACAGGGGTGGCGAAGTCGGGGAAATAGCCCCTACCATAATTCTGATATCCCAAATGTTTTCTTA
>JBJEAY010000503.1:0-1695 GCA_051869575.1 Prevotella sp.
CGACGAAGTCAATTAAAGGATTAAAGAATTAAAGGATTAAAGAATTAAAGTTCTTAATGGCAAAATTTGATAAGATAGCAGTTCTTGGCAAGATGGGAGCAACGGGCATGGTGCCCGTGTTCTACCACAAGGACGCTGAAGTAGCGAAGAAAGTAGTGAAGGCCTGCTACGACGGTGGTGTCAGGGCTTTCGAGTTTACTAATCGTGGCGACTTTGCCCATGAGGTGTTTGCCGAAGTGGTCAAGTTTGCTGCCAAGGAGTGTCCCGAGATGGCAATGGGCGTTGGTTCGGTGGTTGATCCTGCCACTGCAGCCCTTTATATCCAGCTAGGAGCATGCTTCGTGGTTGGTCCTCTGTTCAACCCCGAGGTGTCTAAGATATGCAATCGTCGCCTTGTTCCCTATACCCCCGGATGCGGTAGCGTGTCGGAGGTGGGAGCAGCCCAGGAGACTGGTTGCGACCTGTGCAAGATCTTCCCCGGCGATGTGCTTGGCACCAAGCTTGTCAAGGGACTCATGGCCCCAATGCCATGGTCGAAGCTGATGGTGACAGGTGGTGTGTCGCCCGACGAGGAGAACCTCACATCTTGGATTAAGGCAGGGGTGTTCTGCGTAGGTATGGGTTCGAAATTGTTCCCCAAGGATGTCATTGCCGCAGGCGACTGGAAGGCAATCTCCGACAAGTGTGCTGAGGCACTTGGATATATTGCCAAGGCTCGCGCATAACACGTTATATTCAAAAGGTTTCATAGGGCTTATTGTCCTATGGAGCCTTTTGTCTTTTTCAGCTTGTACGCACAAGGATAGAGGCGAGGCGGACAGGTTGAACGATTTGTCTTATGCCTCTCACTACCGCAATCTTGATTCCACCCTTCATTATGCCCATCGTGTCCTTTCGCTTGATGTGGATGACGCCCGTCGGGCTGAGGCTCTCAACAATGTGGCTTTTGTGGATATCATGCGCATGGATTATGCCCATGCCGATTCCATTCTCAATGTCATTTCCTCGATTACCGACAATCAGATTGAATTGCTCATTGCCGACATACAGAAGATGCGACTTTGCCAGCGTATGTCGCGCAACCGTGAGTTTTATGACTATCGCGAGAGGGCGCAACAGCGATTTAGTCGCATCAAGGAGGAGGAAGCCAAACTCGATGCCCGTCTGCGAAGGCGAATGACCTATGCCTCGTCCGAATATGCCATCGTCAGTTCCACCTATTATTATTATGTAGGACTACTTCCACAATCGGCTGCGGCTATCAATGCCATCAATCCCCATGGTGAGGTGCGTGGAGACACAGCCCAGTATCTCAGTTATCTATACAATGTAGGTGCAGGTGGAGTCATCACTTCTGCCACCAACAAAGATATACAGCAACAGGAGGTGGAACGTCTTATAGAGTGCTATCTTATAGCTTCACGCAGTGGCTATAAGTACTTTATGGCCAATTCGTTGCAGTCGATAGCCGAACATTTGCTCGACCCCTCCGACCGTGCCCGATTGCTTGCCGACAATCCTGCCATTAGTATTATTGAGAACACCAATGATATTGACGATTCTCTCATAACCAGCACCATGACGCAGAAGGCTCTTGAATGTTTTGTGGATTATGGTGACATCTATCAGATAGCAGGTGGCTATCGCTCGTTGGCATCATGCTTTATGCGTATCAACGACTATGAGTCGGCAATC
>JBJEAY010000504.1:0-9389 GCA_051869575.1 Prevotella sp.
CTCTCGGCATTGTTGGCTGTCTCCTCGTCGATAATCGAAGCCATTGTTGCCACCTCCACTGGCGTCATCCCCATAGCCTCAGCCTTGCCACGGCGCTCGTCATTCCAGAACTTCTGGTTTTCCTTCTCCATACGTTCCATCAGTCGGTCGAGCCCCACGTTCCAATATATGTCGTATGTGTTTGGCACGAAGAGTGCAGCCACGGTGGCAGTGTCGTATCCCCAACGGGCGCAATAGGCGGAGTCAGACAGGTGTATGGCTACATCCGCACTGTCGAGCATGAGTTTGCGCGCCAGTGCTCCTGCAAGCCTGTCGATAGTGCGCACTTCGGGTATGGTGAGGCTCACTGGTGTCTGCTGTCCGTTCTTCAGATGCCTAAACACCATCAGTGCCCCCTCTCCCGGATGTATGGCATAACGACCGGTGCGTATATGGTCGGCATAGCCGCTATGTCGTGCTAAGGTGGAGAAGCCCGACATCGGTATAGCGTTGGCTATGGGATGTATCTTTGAGAATACTGAGTCTTGTGTATCGTCGGAATCGATATATACGTATTCCGTCTTTGCTGATTTTGACAAACCAGAGAAAAGATAACAATAGGTGAAACCTGCTATTAGCAATACCACGGCTACTGAGCCCCATAGGTATATCTTTGCGTTAATCCTTTTCATTTTTTTCCTTGTTTATTGCTTATGTTTCTTAAAATCGCGGCAAAGTTACCGCTTTTTTGTGAATAAAGGAAATATTTCGGCATTTTTATTTTGTATTTAATGAACTTTTTAATACCTTTGCAGTGAAAAGCTGCAATAATGGTGCGGCAAACAATAAAAAAAGACATAATATGAAATTGAATTTCTCGGTCAACTATCGCACTGCCTGGGGCGAAAGTGTAAACGTGGTGATTGACTACGTTTGCTCCGACGGTGCGAGAAAACGACAAGACATACGCATGACCACACAGGATGGCGAGAACTGGGCAGTGGAAACGGCAATAGTGGAATCACGACACAAGGGAATAAGCCAATTTGCCTATCACTACCAGATAGAAGCTGAGGACGGATATGTGTTGAGGCGCGAGTGGACCCTCGTCCCGCGACTCATCTCTTGTGCTTATGGTCATGACTACCGCATGGACGACCAGTGGCGCGCCACTCCGCTGGTCAATCATCTCTTCTCGGCAGCCTTCCTCACAGCCGAGGGCAGGGAGCAAGAAGATGAGCGGGCTCTTGCCCTTCCCACATTCCGCCGCACGGCTGTGTTCCGCATTATGGCTCCACAAATAGAAAAAGGCAAGTCGGTGGCTCTCTGCGGCAATCATCCAGCCTTGGGCTCGTGGTCGCCATCGCGATATGTGCCCATGCAATATGCCGGTCAGTCGGTGTGGACTGTTGCCATCAATGTTGAGGTGATGCGCGAGCCGATAGAATATAAATATGTTATTGTAGATGACAAGACGCATAGCTTGGAGGATTGGGAGGAAGGCGACAACCGCATTGTTGACTTCGATCGTATGCCCGACGGCGAGGTGAGAGTGCTCGACGGAGGACTGATGCGCAAGAGGGAGAAACTGTGGAAGGCAGCCGGAGTAGTGTTGCCTGTGTTTGCTCTTCGCAGTGAGAAATCATGTGGAGTGGGGGATTTCGGCGATCTTAGGCTACTTGTGGATTGGGCGGCTGCCAATGACATGAGAGTGATTCAGTTGCTGCCCGTGAACGACACAACGATGCAGCATAACTGGAACGATTCCTATCCCTATAACACCATCTCCGTTAATGCCCTTCATCCCCAGTATGTCAACCTCGATGAGGCTGGCCGACTTGCCAATGAGGGTTCGATGCTCGACTACAATCGCCGACGCTCCGAACTCAACAATCTCCCCTATACCGATTATGAGGCGGTGGAGAAGGTGAAGACGGGGTACATGCACGAACTATATGCCGACATCGAGGATAAGTTGAGGGGCGATGAAGAGTTCATCAAATTCAAGAAAGACAACGAGGACTGGTTGCTGCCATACGCTGCCTTCTGTATCCTTCGTGACAAATATCACACGGCACGATTCACCGACTGGAAGGAGGATGCCGTATATAACCGCCGAAGGGTGGAGATGTTGGTGAAACAACGTGAGGCCGACTTTATTTGTTGGGTGCAATACGTGTTGCACAAGCAGTTGAAGAAAGCGGCGGAATATGCTCGTTCCAAGAATGTTACGTTTATGGCGGATATTCCCATCGGTATCAGTGCCGACAGTGTTGAGGCATGGAGCGAGGGTGCATTGTTCAATCTCGACATGCAGTCGGGCTCAATGCCCGACAAGGGCAATTCGCAAGGCCAGAACTGGTGCTTCCCTACATATAACTGGGACGCGATGATGCGCGACGGATGCCGATGGTGGCAGAAACGCCTGCAGCGGATGGAACAGTATTTCGGAGCTGTGCGTATCGACCATGTGTTAGGCTTCTTCCGTATTTGGGAGATTCCGCGCTCGTCGGTTGATGCCCTACTCGGACATTTCTCTCCCTCGATGCCATTGTCGCCCAATGATATCATAGCCCGTGGACTCAATTTCCGACATGAGTTTATGACCCGTCCGTTCATCAATTGGCGCGTTCTTACCAAGACATTTGGCATACATGCGGAATATGTGCGCAACACCTATTTAAAGGAAAAGGGTTATGGACTATATGACATCAAGGCGGAGTTTGACACCCAACGTAAGATATATGACGCTTTCAACGGCAGAAACGACGAGAACAGTGTGTGGATACGCGACGGCCTGTGCCGCCTTGTTGCCAATGTGCTTTTCGTCGAGGACAGTAGATGGCCCAATATGTTCCACCCACGGGTGCAGGCATATAATGCCCTTGTCTTCGAGGCACTTACCTCGGAAGAACGACAGGCGTATATGTCTATATACAACGAGTATTTCTATGAGCGACACAATGAGATGTGGGGAGCATTGGCATATCGCAAACTGTCGATGGTGCTCGAGCGCACCACAATGCTTGTCACTGCCGAGGACCTCGGTGTGCTGCCCGAATGTGTGCAACCCACTCTCGACGCCTTGCGTATTCTCACCCTTGAGGTGCAGACTATGCCCAAGCAGCACGGGTTGGAGTTTGCCCACCTTGAGGCAAATCCCTATCTCAGTGTAGCCACAATATCCACCCACGACATGGCACCTATGCGACTATGGTGGCAGGAACGTCCCGAGTCGTCTCAGCACTACTTTAAGCACAGGATGCAGAAAGAGGGTAGGGCTCCCGCCGAACTTACCACCACTTTGGCTGAGGAAATAGTCACTCGCCATCTCTACTCGCCATCCATGCTCTGCCTGTTGTCGTTGCAGGATTGGCTTGCCGTGGATGCCGCCATGCGCAATCCCGACCCACGGTCGGAGCGCATCAATATTCCAGGCGACAGCTACAACCGTTGGTCGTATCGTATGCATGTGAATATCGAACAACTGTTGGCTGATGAACCGCTGAACAAAAAGTTAAGAACCATGATTGAAAGGAGTAAAAGAAATGTATAAAAATTATATATTCGATTTGGATGGCACATTGCTCAACACACTTGCCGACCTTGCCTCAAGCACCAACTATGCCCTGAGGCAGTATGGCATGCCCGAACATAGCGTTGACGACGTGCGAAGATTTGTGGGTAATGGTGTGGGAAAACTGATAGAGAGGGCAATCCCCGATGGGTTGGCTAATCCCTTGTATGAGGATGTGCTCGCCACATTCCGCAAGCATTATTTGATTCACTCGCTCGACACTACCAGTCCCTATCCGGGAATAGAGGAACTGCTGCACACCCTACGCTCAATGGGGTGCAATGTGGCTGTGGTGAGTAATAAATTTTACAATGCCACCGTCGAGCTATGCCAGCATTTCTTTGCCGACACTATCGAGGTGGCAATAGGCGAGAGAGAGGATATACGTCGCAAACCGGCTCCCGACACTGTCTTCGAGGCAATGAGGCAGTTGGGCGTGACTGCCGAGGATACAGTGTATGTGGGCGACAGTGATGTGGATGTAGCCACGGCACGCAATTCGGGCATTCCCTGCATCAGTGTGCTGTGGGGATTCCGCGATAGGGATTTCCTCGTCGAACATGGTGCTACAACCTTCGTAAATACACCGGAAGAGATATTGAGAATTAGGAATTAGGGATTAGGAATTAGGGATTGCTATGCTAATCTGTGCTAATCAGTGGGCAAAGAATGCTAAATTATGCAAATAATCTCCCTCTTTCCTTGGAGGTTTGGTTTTTTTGGCGTATCTTTGTGGCATTAAATAACTTTGAATGAAGAAATGAATTGCAAACAAATCATTATATCGGTCTTATTGGCTTGTGCAACATCTCATTTATATGCCCAGAAAATCACACTCGGCAACGCTACTACAGCCGATGGTGGACAGTATAAGGGTGAATTGGTGTCTGGCAAGCCTCAAGGCAAGGGAAAGGCTACATACAAGAACGGCAACTGGTATGAGGGCGAGTTCGTAAAAGGTAAGCGTCAGGGGTATGGCACTTACACCTTCTACGACGGCGAGAAATACGAGGGCCAGTGGTTTCAGGATCATCAGCATGGCAAGGGCACATATTACTTTGCCAACAATAATAAGTATGACGGACTGTGGTATCGCGACTACCAGCAAGGCACCGGGACAATGTACTACTATAATGGCGACAAGTATGAAGGCTCGTGGAAGCAGGACAAGCGCAACGGACAGGGTGTATATACCTTTGCCGGAGGAGCCTATTACAAGGGTGCTTGGCTGAATGACAAGAAGAACGGGCAAGGTGTCTTCGATTGGGGCGATGGTTCGCGTTATGAGGGCAACTGGCTCGAAAACCAGCGCTCGGGCAAGGGCACGTTCCATTATGCCGACGGTGATGTGTATGTGGGTCAGTGGAAGAATGACATACAGAACGGAAGGGGAATATACAAGTTTAAGAATGGAGATGTTTATGAGGGTGACTACGTTCAGGGCGAACGCACTGGCACCGGCATATTCAAGTATGCCAATGGCGACAAGTATTCTGGCCAGTTTCGCGAAGGCGACAAGTCGGGTCAGGGCACTCTCACATGGAAGAATGGCGACGTATATACTGGCGGTTGGAAGGAAGACCGACAGGACGGACAAGGAAAGTTGGTGATGAAGAATGGCGATGTGTATGAGGGCCAGTGGAAGGGCGGCAAGCTCAACGGTCAGTGCATCATCCATTATGCCGACGGCTCTAAGTTCAAGGGACAGTTTAAGAACGACCTCCGCCATGGTCCTGCCATTGAGGAGGATAAGGACGGCAAGCGCTTTGAGGGCAACTATGTTGACAACAAGCGCGATGGCGAATTTGTAGAGAAAGACCGTGATGGCAACATCATTGCCAAGGGCACTTACTCGGCAGGATGGAGAACGGTGAAGAAGAACTGAGTCGCTGCGGAGCTGCGAAATTAAAGAATTAAAAAATTAAATATTTAAAAATATACTATTATGATAATAGATTCATTGGAGAAATTGAGCTACTATTCAGTGCTCAATCCCTTATTTGAAGATGTGTTGGCATTTATCGCCAATAACGACCTCGACCAACTGAGCGAGGGTAAGCACGAGATTAAAGGTGACTACCTCTTTGTGAATATTGCCGTGGCAAAGGGCAAGACCAAGGAAGAGGCAGTGCTCGAGACTCACGACGAGATGATAGACATACAGATTCCTCTGTCGTGCAGCGAGACATACGGCTACACTCCACGCGAGGAACTGCCCGAAGGCGAATACAATGCCGCCAAGGACATCACCAAGTTGCCCGGAGTGCCTTCTCAGCAGTATGTCACTTGCCATCCCGGTATGTTTGCCATCTTCTTCCCCCAAGACGGACATGCTCCCTGCATTTCCGACGAGAAGGAGATTCGCAAGGCGATTTTTAAGGTTAGGAATTAATAACTAATAATTTTTTATCTGATATGGCTGAAAAAAAGATTTGCATAAGGAAGAAGGCGGCTAAAGCCGCAGCTCCCAAGAAAAAGGAGCCCGCACATATCGGGCTGGTGAAGAACGATTCATGGCTCGAACCATTCGAAGGCGCAATACGTGGACGTCATGACCATGCGCAGTGGAAACTGGAACAGTTGACCAAGAAGGGCAAGATCAAACTCTCTGACTTTGCCACTGGTCATCTCTATTTCGGTCTCCACAAGACCACAAGGGGCGGATGGGTGTTCCGCGAGTGGGCGCCTAATGCCACCGAAATCTACCTCATCGGTGATTTCAACAACTGGCAGGAGAACGACAAGTATAAGCTCAAGCGTATCGAGGGCACTGGCAACTGGGAACTGAAGCTGCCCGCCAAGGCCATGAAGCACGGCGACCTATATAAGATGAAGGTGAAGTGGAATGGTGGCGAGGGTGAGCGTATCCCCGCATGGTGTCAGCGTGTTGTGCAGGACGATACCACCAAGATATTCTCTGCACAGGTGTGGGCTCCCGAAAACCCATACGTGTTCAAGAAGAAGACCTTCAAGCCCAACAAGAATCCGCTGCTCATCTACGAGTGCCATGTGGGTATGGGGCAGGATGCCGAGAAGGTAGGCACCTACAAGGAGTTTACCGAGAACGTTCTGCCGCGAGTTATCGAGGACGGATACAACTGCATCCAGGTGATGGCTATCCAGGAGCATCCCTACTATGGTTCGTTCGGCTATCACGTCAGTTCGTTCTTCGCTCCCTCAAGCCGTTTCGGCACTCCCGAGGATCTCAAGGAGATGATCGACACTGCCCACAAGAACGGTATTGCCGTCATCATGGACATCGTACATTCACATGCCGTGAAGAACGAGATAGAGGGACTCGGCAATCTTGCCGGCGACCCCAACCAGTATTTCTATCCTGGCGACCGCCACGAGCATCCGGCTTGGGACAGCCTTTGCTTCGACTATGGCAAGGACGATGTGCTCCACTTCCTCCTCTCCAACTGCAAGTACTGGCTCGAGGAATATCACTTCGACGGATTCCGCTTCGACGGTGTCACCTCGATGCTCTATTACAGTCACGGACTGGGTGAGGCATTCTGCGGCTATCCCGACTACTTCAACGGACATCAGGACGACAATGCCATCTGCTATCTCACACTTGCCAACCTGCTCATACACGAGGTCAACCCCAACGCCATCACTATCGCCGAGGAGGTGAGCGGTATGCCAGGACTGGCTGCCAAATATGAGGACGGAGGATATGGCTTCGACTATCGTATGGCGATGAATATACCCGACTATTGGATTAAGACCATCAAGGAACTCAAGGACGAGGACTGGAAACCGAGTTCGATATTCTGGGAGGTGAAGAACCGCCGTCCCGACGAGAAGACCATCAGCTATTGCGAGAGTCACGACCAGGCTCTCGTGGGCGACAAGACCATCATCTTCCGACTCATCGATGCCGACATGTATTGGCACTTCAAGAAGGGCGACGAGAACTTCATGGCTCATCGTGGCATAGCCCTCCACAAGATGATACGCCTCGTCACTGCGTCTGCCATCAACGGAGGCTACCTCAACTTCATGGGCAACGAGTTTGGACATCCCGAATGGATTGACTTCCCCCGCGAAGGCAACGGCTGGAGCTACAAGTATGCCCGCCGCCAGTGGAACCTCGTTGACAACAAGGAGTTGTGCTATCACTATCTCGGCGACTTCGACAAGGCTATGCTCAAGGTGATCAAGAGCGAGAAGAACTTCCAGAAGACTCCCGTGCAGGAGATATGGCACAACGATGGCGACCAGGTGTTGGCATTCAGTCGTGGCGAACTTATCTTCGTCTTCAACTTCAGCCCCAACCGCTCGTTCACTGACTACGGATTCCTCGTTCCTACAGGTTCATACGATGTTGTGCTCAACACCGACGCCAAGGAATTCGGAGGCAACGGATTGGCTGACGACTCTATCACCCATGTCACCAACTTCGACCCTCTTTATGTCAACGACCGTAAGGAGTGGCTCAAGCTCTATCTGCCAGCCCGTTCGGCAGTTGTATTGAGAAAGAATTGATAGAATATTTTTCTATAATGCATTATAGTAACAGTAATATTGTGGATGGTAGCGCAACTGTTGTCAAAATGGTGTGCGCTACCGTTTTTTTGCTCTTTGTGGCAATATATGTGTTTTTCTATCAGGAAGACACATTGGCTCTCACCCAACATATACTCAGTGGGGGAGCTACCGTCTATTCGCGAGTCATAGGAGGCATCATCATCACCATCGTGCTTGCACTCTTGCATTTCACCACTGCCAAGATCATGCGCACCAAGCCTCTCTGCATTTATGCTTTGTCGTGCTTTCCGTCGCTATATATATTAGCGATGCTCACCGACTTCGACACCTCTCATCCACTCTCTCCATGGCGATGGTGGGCGATACTCATGCCTATTGCTGCCGCAGTATGGTGGGGCGTGGTGTATTTCCTTGGCGAACTGCTTCGCTATCGCTGTTCCGACAATCGTCATGAAGAAGGCTATTTGGCGAGGACGTTGGGATGTAATATCTTCATCCTTGCTGCCATGATGATTGGCGTGGGATTGTTGTCCAACTCCAACGACATCACCCATTATCGCCTTAGGATGGAGCGCTTGCTCATGCATGGCGAATATGCCAAGGCACTCGAAGTGGGCAAGCAGTCAGACAAGTCGGACGCTAATCTCACCATGTTGCGTGTCTTTGCCCTTGCTCACGAAGGCAGGCTTGGCGACGAACTCTTCAAATATCCCGTCAGCGGAACATCAGCCTCCATCGTGCCCCAACTTGCCGACGCCAAGATGCTCATGCTCTCGCCCGACTCTGTCTATCGCATGCTCGGAGCCATCCCTCGTCATGGGCAATCCACAAAGCATTATCTCAATGCCATCGGCAAGAGCGGACAGGCCACCAAGGCTGCCATCGAATACCAGCTTTGCGGAATGCTCATCGACAAGAATCTCGACGGATTTGTCAGTCTTCTGATGAAGACGCACAAGATTGACGATTCCCTCCCTTTGCATTATCGCGAGGCTCTCATCCTCTACACCCATCGCCGCTCATCCCCCAAGGTGGTATATCGCAACACTGTGATGGACACCGACTACGACGACATGCAACGCCTTGAAGCAGAGACTCACTCTCCCGGCGAGCGTCGCATCATGGTATATAAGCAATTTGCAGGCACGTATTGGGAGTATTTCGACTATGAGAACAAGCACTAATTAGCCTACCTCACTATGGCTATTCAGATTTTATCACTAAAGCTATCCACATTCTGTCACTATAGCTATCCATATTTTATCACTATAGCTATTCACATTTTGTCACTAAGCTTAGTATAAAGTTATGTGAAGCCTATGTTTGAGTTATGTTC
>JBJEAY010000505.1:0-1692 GCA_051869575.1 Prevotella sp.
ATAGGCAGCGGCACCTATCAATAGCGGTAAGGACAACCACCAAGGCATACCCCACAATCCAATGGACACAACCCACACATATATGCCTACGAAAGCTAAGACGAAAGCTATTATCTTAAGAGCCATGTCGGGCAAGGGCTTAAATGCCCATGAGAATCGCGTCATGCCCATTACGACAAACATCGGGAGGAGCGCTGTGCCCTGAACCCACAACGCAAAAACAACAAGACCAAACAGGAGAACAAGCACCCAACAGATGTAATACAACCATGTGGGATATTCGGATACATTTAAATAGAAGTTGTATATCGGCTCGTCGATAAGCGACTCAAGGAAACCTGAGTCGGCAATTGTATCTACAAAAGGAAGGAGGGACAAAAGGAAAGAACCCGAGTAGGTTTTCACCTTCATATCCACCTTGGTGAACTGTCCGTTGGAGTCGAAGGCGACAATAGGATAGTATTTCACGCCATCAGAACCAACGGCAGTGATGTTATAGCGAGCCAGCCATCCGCTCTTGGTCTTGGCAACCACGCGCGCCAGTTTGCCGATACTGTCAGCTGATACAATATTCGATGTCTTGAGTTCGCGCTCAAGGCGCTTCAACGACATGTGGGTGGTGTAATTGCCCTCGGTGGTATATTTCTCGTACTTTATAGCATTAAGTCCGAAGAGATTCTCGTCTTTCACCTCAATGGTGCTGTCATTGGGCAGACGGCAAAGGAACTCGCCTCTATTGCGAAGGGGCTTTACGATCTGAACGGTGTCGCCCAGATAGGGTTTGATTTTGTCTTTAACTCTCTTGACACTGTGAATGACCATACAGGAGTCGAAATCCTCCTGGTTGACATATCCACGCTGTCCTTGGGCATCAGCAACCCAATATCTCACCTTATCCTTTTCAACACCCAATAGCCATACGCTGTCGCCGCGACTAATGTTGCAGGTGACGGTATCTCCCTTTAGTCCTCCGAAAGGCATATACAGTTTTGTCGGTTTCTGTGCATACAGAACGATGCTCTCCTCGGGCAATTTGTTGGAGGCCATGAAGAGCAAAGCAATATTTGACACTATCACCAACGATGCGAACACGAGGCACACAGTGGTGAATTTCTTGAATGAATTCTGATTGAAAATTCCAAACAACATATGACTATCGGGTGCTAAAATGATTAATTACTATATACTTATTTTAGATTTCCCAAGCCGAGTCGTCGGGCTCGGAGAAATTGCCGCTGTCGAGAATAGATTTCACTTCTTCGGCTGATTTGGACACGTTGTTGTCAACAATCTCGATGCCGGCAACATGGTTCATATCCACATCTGCACTGCGGGGCTCACCCTCGTCGGTGAATGACTTCTGATATTCTTTTACGAGTTTTTCCTGAGCCTTGAGAGATTTCTTGAGCTCCTTTGCCTTGGCGATGTCGGAGGAGCCCCATGCCAAACCAGTGGCGGCACCAGCCACACCTGCAACAACAAGGTCTTCGGCCTTCTGCTTTTTCTTCTCAATGGCATTTGACGCTAATTGAAGTCCTACGCCTGCAAGGGCGCCAAGTCCCACCTTGCCAACTACGGTGGCTACAAGTTTGCGCACCTTGGCCTGCTGCTTCTTAACGGCCTCGGCACTGCGTATATTGCCAAACTGATCGACAAGGAAAACACGATACTGGAGTGTGCCGTCGTCGTTTT
>JBJEAY010000506.1:0-1686 GCA_051869575.1 Prevotella sp.
TCACTCGAAATGTCGGATGAACCATATTATTATCAAGGCAGGATTTATCAGAACCAGGGAGACGATGATTCGGCGATGCAGTCCTTCATGAACGGCAGTGATTTGGGAGAAAGCATAACAGACTCGTTATTGCAGGCTCATACATTAGTTGCCCAGGGCACATTGTATCTCAAACAATACAAGACCGGTGAGTTTATCCATAATAATGAGGAAGCGGCTAAGTTATACGGAGCCATTGGCAGAGATATTCTTGAAATCAAGAGTTATACAAATGCCATTGATGGCTATGTTATGATGAATGACAAATCTGCAGCAGACAGTATTCTATCCATTTGCGTACCTTTGGTGCAGAAAAATCCCGATGGAGAGGCTTATCTGTTCCCTACCATCCTCTCCTATACAATAAATTTCCGTTCGCCACAAGAGATAAAAGAGTTCTTATCTGAATATCAAGATATAGAACTAACGACAGATGATGTTATGATTATAGCCCAAGGGTATTCGAAAATCGGAGAGTATGACAAAGCCATCGCACTTCTTTCTGGAATCAGTCTGTCAGAATCCACTTGGGATTCGCTAAAATACGCTTCAGTAAAAATTGACATTTTAGAGAGGCAAGGTGAATATGAACAAGCCTTAACTTTATATCGGAAATACTCTGCAACCCTTGAACGTCATCAAAAAGAATTGTTATCACAAGACTTGTTGTTTTCCGATAAAAAGCATCAACTTGAAATGAAAAATCTTGTAGAGATTCGTGAGAAGGACAGGATTATCGGATTAACGCTTTGCAGTGTATTTGTGCTTGTCATACTTGTAGGGTGGCAATATTACCGTGGTTACTTAGGCAGGACAAAACGTGTCTTGGCTGAGAAAGAAAATGAGAATCTGAGACTTGAGCAGGACAACCTGCGAAAAGAAAAGGAAAAGGCGGAGCTTGAACGGGATAAGAAAACCCTTGAAGCCGACAATCTGGAAAAAGACCATAAAAGGCTTGAGGCCGAACAGCGTCAGCATGAACTTGAAGCGGCCAATCTCAGACTGGAAATCTCTCAGCTGGAAAGTGAACGTGACCACCTGAAGGAATTGCAGAGGGAACAGTCGGAATTGGCGAAACCGATACAGAAGGTCATAAAGAGCAGGCTTGATATGCTGAACGGCCTGTTGGCAAAAGAAATAACCCGAAATGACAGTTATGCGGAACCGTATAACAAATGGATTGAAGCAATCCGTAATGACAAAAAGAAGTTCATGGATTCGACCCGTCTTGCTTTCACAGCATCACATCCCAAGTTTATGGAGTATCTTGAGCAGTGTGGTCTGACCGCTGATGAGATAAACTATATATGCCTGTATGCAATCGGGCTTCGAGGCAAGGAAATCGGAGAATATATCCAGATGAAACGCCATTATATCATAAGTCATGAAATCCGTAAGAAGCTCGGCATTGACGAGCATGAGACTAATATCGGACTATATATCCGCAGGCTTATGAAAGATTTTGAGAAGTAAGTTCAGACTTGGCTCTGATAAAAAACTTGCGCCGTCCTTATTGTGAGGATGGCGTTTTTTGTAGGTCAGCGATGGTATTGTGGGGTCATTAATACATACCCATCATTGACCTTAGTCTGATGAACAGGTAAGGCGAAAAATCAGTCAGGGAATAAGAGCTGTAAAGTGAAATAT
>JBJEAY010000507.1:0-1684 GCA_051869575.1 Prevotella sp.
GATCTCCTTGCGTCCTGGAGCGTCCATCACTTGATACCACAGTCCGGTTTTCTTGTCCTGCCACTTGATAATGGCATCGAGGTCTTTGCGGAGCAGTTCTATTACCTCGCCTCTGCGCTCATAGTCCTCGGGCATGGCATCGAGCAGTTCGATGAGAGCCATGGTGTACCATCCCTGTGCCCTTCCCCAGCAGTGCTGCGAGAGTCCAGTCTCCTTGTCTGCCCAGAACATCTCGTGAGTTTCGTCCCAGGCATGGCGGTTTAGTCCGGTCTTGGGGTCGAGAGTGCGCTCGTAGGTCTTGCTGATTTGGTCAACAGCATCATCGTAAATCTTCTTTGCCTTCTTTGGGCTAAGCAGGTTGCGGGCAGTGAGGCATCGATAAGGCAGACCCATGAATATGCCGTCGAGCCACACCTGATATGCATAGATTGCCTTGTGCCAATATACTCCCTCCTTGGTGCGTGGCTGCTTGTCGAGCTGCTTCATGAGAGTCTGCATAGCCTTGAGATTCTTTGCCTCGGGGTATTTCTCATACATACGGGCCACGAAATGGCCCGTACGGATTTGGTCAAGATTATAGTCTTCCAACTTATATGTACGAATCTCGCCTTTGTCGTTGATCATCGTGTCGGTGTAAAGCTGGCAGTATTTGCGGATGTCGTCGCCACCATATCTAAGATAGGTGTCGAGCATGGCTTCGAGTTCTATACCCATTACGTAGCTCCATCGTGGCGACTTTGCGAAGTCGAGCATATACGACTGCGGCACTCGCTTCATCTCAGAATAGGTCAACCACTCGCTATATTTCTTATATGGCTTCTTCTGCAAGCAAAGAGAACCATTGATAAAGAGATTCTCGTATTTCACGTCGCGGGTCTTTCCAGTAACCTTGTTACCTTTCTCCACACCATTGAAGCGGCAGTTCTTGACGTTGATGTCATAAACGTTGGTAACACTGTCGAGGGCAATGATGAGCACGCCGTACTTACTCTTATTGCAAGTGATGTTCTCGATGTTGATGTTGCGCACTGTAGGCACGAAACCGCGGCAGCAGATTTCCTTGGGCTCATAGTCGAGGTTGATTTTCAGAACCGATTCGCCGCACTGTCCTACCTCGATGTTGCGGGCATAAATGTTCTCAACGATACCGCCACGGCAAGTGTTGGTCTTGATGCGTACAACGCGGTCGAGATCGGGACTGTCCATCTTGCAGTTCTCGGCAAACAGGTTGCGGCAGCCTCCTGAGATTTCGCTTCCGATAACCACGCCTCCGTGTCCGTTTTGCATCTCGCAGTTGCGGATGATGATGTTCTCACTGGGCTTGTTCCAGAGGCGACCGTCGTTGTTGCGTCCGCTCTTCACGGCAATACAGTCATCACCGGTGTTGAAGAAACAATTCTCGATGAGCACGCCGTCGCATGACTCAGGGTCACAACCGTCACCGTTAGGACCATCGTTGTTGATATGTACACCACGCACGATAACGTTCTTGCAGAGCAGAGGGTGGATAACCCAGAACGGCGAACGAAGCAGAGTGACATCCTCTATGAGCACACCGTCGCAGTCGTAGGTGTTGATGAGTTGTGGACGCAGACCGTCCTGAGCAGTAAAGCGGCGCTCCTTCATATCCACGCCATCCTCGGCATATTTCAGCAGACGGGCGCGGGCACCCATGTTCTGTCCG
>JBJEAY010000508.1:0-1675 GCA_051869575.1 Prevotella sp.
TGATAAAGTTTATGTGGAACCTTGCATCGGCAATCCTCGCAGCCGTGGGAACCGCTTTAGGAGTATCGTGCGCAGTGGCGTAGAGAATAAAGAATGAAAAAAATAAAATCTCCCGGGTTGAACGAACAACTCGGGAGATTTTTTATTGAGAGAATAATTTATTATTATCAGTTGTTGACAGTACCACCTACGATGTCGAGGAGCTCGTTGGTGATAGCCTGCTGGCGGCTCTTGTTGTACTGGAGGTTGAGACCACGGAGCAGTTCGTCGGCATTGTCGGTGGCAGTTTGCATCGCCACCATACGTGCCGCATGCTCACTGGCAATGCTGTCGAGCAATGCCGTGTAGAGCAAGAGATGGGCATACTTGGGCAGAAGCGCCTTGAGGATAGAATCCATGTCGGGCTCGACAATGAAGTTATCATTGAGGGGCTTTCCATCGAGCATACGCGGAGCGGAATGTTGCTGCTCGGCATCTCGCTTGCGCAGATACTCCTGCGACTCCTTGGTTGCCACCGTGGATTTGAGGTCGCGATAGTGGTCCTTGGTAAGCTCCGACTTAAGGTCGATAGGCAGGAAGGTCTTGCGGGTGAGAATCTGCGAACCGGCTGACTTGAAGTGATGATACACCAGTTCGACCTTGTCGATCTCGCCGTCAACAAATTTCTGTCCTAACTCGCGAGCCAAGTCGATGCACTGCTTCACATTCGCCTTGTCGGCCAACTCGGTGAAGTCGCCACCAATGGCATAACCCAACTTTGCTGCCTTCTCAGCCACCTTGCGTCCAACAGGATAGATAATGATATTTTCCTTGCCCAACGCCTCATATTCGGCCGCCACCGTCTGCAACAGTTTGATGATATTGGCATTGAATCCTCCACAAAGGCTGCTGTTGGACGAATATGCCACAATAGCCACCCTCTTGACGGGTCGCTCGATGGTGAACACATTCGACGCGTCGGCCTCAGAGGCGAGGAATGTCTTGAGGATGTGCTCAAGCATCGTCTCGTAGGGGAGCATGTTCTCTATCATCACCTGTGCATGGTGAAGTTTCGACGAGGCCACCATCTTCATCGCACTCGTAATCTTACGGGTGCTGTTGACACTGGCGATCCTGGTCTTTATCTCTTTTAGCGACGGCATAGGCTATTAATTTTTATACTGTCCGGCGATGTCGGCCATCACCTGTTCGATGACTGCTGTCACACTGTCGTCAATCTTTCCGCTGGCGAGAGTCTCGATGACCTCGGGATGGGCAGTGCGAATCTTGTCGAGGAACGAGTCCTGACACTCGCGCACCTTCTCCACAGGCACATCGTGCATCAATCCGCGCGTGCCGCAATAGATGATAGCCACCTGCTCGCCTACGGGCATCGGGCTATACTGCGGCTGGATGAGCAACTGGTTGTTCTTGCGTCCGCGGTCGATAGTCATGGCGGTGACGGCGTCCATATCGCTTGAGAACTTCGAGAATGCCTCGAGCTCGCGATACTGTGCCATATCGATTTTCAGTGTACCAGCCACCTTCTTCATACTCTTGATCTGGGCAGAACCACCCACACGGCTCACCGAGATACCCACATTGACTGCGGGACGGAAGCCCTGATTGAAGAGGTCGCTCTCGAGATATATCTGTCCGTCGGTGATTGAGATCACGTTGGTGGGGATATATGCCG
>JBJEAY010000509.1:0-1674 GCA_051869575.1 Prevotella sp.
CAATAATGAAGACAAATATTTTCGCCCAATATTGCAAAGAATAAACAAACAGACCTTTTTAATACAGAGTTCATGCCTGGGTGCTAAAATAGCAACATTCACAACAATTGCGTTCCATAGGCTGCACTAATAAGGAACTATATGTTTCATCAATAGGAGTGGCTATCATATCATTCTACCATCACAGGTAACACATTGGGTAAAACCCTGCATTGATACAATGACAATTCTTTTCATGTACGACAGTCCGCTCCTCCCTGAGAAGGGAGGGACGGAAAGAGCCACAAAACTCGTGATGGATGAACTTGCCCGTCAAGGCCATCGGACTATGGGGTTGCTGCATTTCAACCAAGCTAATCCTGACGAGTATTTTCTAAACGGAGAACGAATCCCCTCCTTAATAGATTTCCTGAATGAGAATCATGTGGACGTGGTGGTTAATCAGATAGCCTTTCATTATTGGCTATTGAAAGAATTTCTTGCACATGGTGGTCAAGAATGGAAAAACAAAGGGGGTAAGATAATCAGTTTCATGCACTTTGACCCTACAGGCTCAAGGCCGTTGCCTGTCAGAGACTTGATGCGTGATGTCAGTAAGAAGTCCCTTGCCGCCAAAATAAAGCGCATTGGCATGATTCTTTTTTACCGCCCCATACTCATTAGGCGTGCCAGAAAGACCGGGCAAATGAGTAGTCGCTACATCTATGATAATTCTGATGCTTACGTTGTGATGTCTCCATCTTATATTGCTCCTTTCGTTAAGAAGGCAGGATTGCAAGAAACAACCAAGATGCACGTCATTACCAATATGCTTACCTTTCCCGAGATTGCCGACAGGCGTTGCATCTTTCAGAAGGGGAACAAGGTGGTGGTAGTAGCCCGCATGGACGAACAGCAAAAGCGCATCTCTGCGATTTTGCGGGTGTGGCACTCTATTGACCCACAGGATTGGACGCTCCAGATTATTGGGACAGGCAAGGACGCTGAGTTCTATCAGGAATTGGTGGCGAAGAAGCACATCCGTAATGTCGAGTTTCTTGGGCATCAGAATCCCTGGCCGTATTATCAGAATGCAAAGATTTTCTTGATGTCGTCGCCTCGCGAAGGTTGGGGACTCACTATTACCGAGAGCATGCAGAATGGTACAGTCCCTATCGTACTCAACACCAGTGCTGTATTCCGAGATATCGTGCGTGATGGCATTGATGGATTTCTTCCAGACGATGAACACGAAATGGCAAAACGGCTCACTCTGCTGATGAACGATGGACAACTTCTTAATCAGATGGCAGAAGCTGCCCTTGAGGGCGCTGCTCGTTTCTCATCCGAGAAGGTTGGTGAGCAATGGAACGATCTGCTTAACCTGTTAACCCGTTAACCCTCCGATATGACCAATAAAGAACTGCAATCGCGGGCGATAGACGTGCTGCGATTTCCACTTGCTGTGATGGTGGTTGCCATCCACACTTATTTTTGTGAAGCGTTGAAGGCTCCGGGAAATGTGGACGTCACCTTTTCAGGTGAATGGGCGCACGAGTTAATCACATTCTTCAGCATTGTGCTTACAGATGCAGCTGTTCCTACCTTCTTTGTAATCTCTGGGTACCTGTTTTTCATAAAGGTCGATCCTTATGGTAGTGAAAGGTACGATTGGGGGGGGTATTTTTCGAAAAT
>JBJEAY010000510.1:0-9238 GCA_051869575.1 Prevotella sp.
AAGAGATAATAAAGAATGTGGAGATAAATGATACGATCAACTATCAGGCAAATCTTTCGCTCTCTGCCCTCAACTACAGAAATACTGTAAAACCCGACGATACATACGAGGGCGTGAGCCGCGAGTTGATGCGCATTGTTGACCGCGAGGTGAAGCTCGACTGCTTGCGCCGAGTGGTTGTCAAGCTTGTGGGACAGAACTACTTCACATTCGGCAAGGGACATACCGACGAGCAGGACAAGGCTTTCATTGCCGACTTTATGGCTTTTGCTGGCAAGGACAGCACTATGGCAAAAACAATGATTGATGAATACTATGAGCGCAAGAAGTCGGAGGAACAGACAGCATCGGGCAAGACGGCTCCCGACATCACGATGGAAACCATCGACGGCAAGCAGGTGCAGCTGGCTTCGCTCTTGAAGGGTAAGTTTACATACATTGACGTATGGGCAACGTGGTGCGGCCCCTGTTGTGCAGAGATTCCACATCTTGAAAAACTTGTTGAGAAATACAAGGACAACGACAAGGTGCAGTTCATCAGTATATCCGTGGATACCAACCGTCAGGCTTGGGAGAACAAGCTGAAGAAAGATAATCCCCAATGGCAGCAATACTTGCTCACTCCAGAGAACAACAAAATATTCTCCGCCGACTGGGGAATCACTGGCATACCACGTTTCATCATGATTGACGCCAACGGAAATGTATATAATGCTAACGCGTCGCGTCCGTCAAACAAGGAAACGGAAGAAACAATAGACAAGATAATAAGATGAAAGACATACCTTATTTAATATGTCGCCGACTTATAGGCAAGATTAACGATGAGGAACAGGCGATACTCGACCAGTGGCGCGGAGAATCTCAACACAATGAGGCGAGCTACAAGCGCATGCTTCATACGGCATGGGTTGACATGGAGATGCATAGGCTGAATATTACCGACTATCGCCGACCGCTTGCCGACATGAAGCGCAGAATCAACATGGAGGCGGCAACGCAAAGAGAAAGCAAGACTCTGATTAGGCAGATGGCATACGGGCTATCTGCCGCCGCAGTCGTATTACTCATCGTAGTGGGGGCTGCAATGTATTTCATGCGTGGAGGCAACGAGACGCAAAGACTCTCTGCCAAGGTGGAGAAATCGGAGCATGCCATAGTGCACGGAACAACACAAGCCGTGTTGACACTCGACAATGGCAAAAGCGTGAAGTTAGGAAGCGACGAGACGAACAACAAGAAACTTATTGCTGAGGCGGTTAATGACGAGGAGATACAGTTTAGCAATCTCACCACTCCTCGTGGTGGAGAGTTTAAGGTAGTGCTTGAAGACGGCACTGAGGTGTGGCTAAATTCCGACAGCCGACTGCGCTATCCCGAGAAATTCGGCGACAAGGAGCGAAGAGTGGAGGTGAGCGGAGAGGCATACTTCAAGGTGGCAAAGGACATCGACAAGCCATTCTACGTGGTAAGCGGTGGACAGGAGGTGAGAGTGTATGGCACAGAATTCAATGTCAACGCCTACTCCGACGATGCCAAAATCTATACAACATTGGTGAGCGGACAAGTGTCGCTGAAAACAATCAGCGGCAACAATAGCGAACTGATGCTTACTCCTGGAAGGCAGGCGGTTTACGACAAATCCACCGAGGCTGCCCACGTGAAGACCGTGGATACCGAGGTGGTGACAAGCTGGAGAAGCGGAGCATTCGTGTTTGAAGACCAGACTCTCGAGCAGATTATGCGCACACTGAGCCGATGGTATGACTTCAACTATGAGTTTGCCGACAAAGAGGTGGCGCAAATTGTCTTTATGGGCAGCATACCGAGATACGGCAGTTTCAACGAGGTTGTGGAGATATTCCGCAAGATGGGTGGCATACGCATGAGACTCAAGGGAGATAAGGTTATTATATCCACAAAATAATATGAATTACAAAAAAGAGAGAAAATGAAAAACTTTATCAGGACAATGGTCGTGGCAATGCTGCTCATGCTGACTATGCCGTCGGCAATGAGGGCACAGACCTACGACGTGGACTATCAGAACCAGACCATCGAACAGGTGACCAAGGATCTGAGGAAAAAAACTGGCTATCAGTTTGTGTATAAAAAGGAGATCGTAGCGAATGTGGGAGCTATCACCTGTCGCTACAAGAACTTGACATTGCAGCAGTTGCTCAACCGTATCTTTTATGAAGATGCAGGGCTTGACTATGAAATCACAAAGGGCACTGTCATCCTCAAGAAAGCGGACAAAGACCGCCCATACTTCAAGCGTAACATCATTGGAACTGTGGTTGACAGGGATGGCGAGCCTCTGCCTGGAGCCACAGTGAGCGCTGTGGGTGAGGATAATACGGTTGTTACCGACATCGATGGTTCGTTTACCATCCTACTTGAGGGTAAGAACCCCCAGTTGGAGGTGTCATACGTGGGAATGAAGACCAAGAAGGTGGATGTCAACCGCAATGCCAAGCGTAACTTACTGGTGGTGGAAATGGATGCCGACGCCAATCTGCTCAGTGAAATTCTTGTGACAGGTTATCAGAACATCAAGCGCGAGAATGCCACTGGAGCTTATCAGGTAATCAGTGCAAAGGAACTTGACGAGCGTTACACCACCGACCTCGTGAGCCGACTGGAAGGACAGATCCCAGGACTAACCATCTACGAAAACGGGTCAAACAATGGAGGCGAGTCGGCTATGACTATCCGTGGCGTCAGTTCGTTCAGGGCAAAGACCTCACCGCTCGTAGTGGTTGACGGGCTGCCAATTGAAGGCTCTATCGAGAGTGTCAATACCTACGACATCGCGAGTATCACAGTGTTGAAAGATGCATCGGCTGCCGCCATCTATGGTGCAAGGGCATCCAACGGTGTGATTGTCATAACCACCAAGCGTGCCAATAGGGAGAAACTGCAAGTGGACTTCAATGCCGACCTCACTATCACACAGAAGCAGACATACGACAATCGCCGTTGGGCAAGCGCTTCAGAACTGCTCGCAATTGAGAAGGCCAACTTTGATCTATGCTCTGCCGACGATGAGCTGTATAATGCAATGCTCGGCGATTATGCAAATAATCCATTAAGATTCGACCCCGCAACAAGGATGATGCTGGAGCGCAAGATGGGACTGATGAGCGATGCCGACTTCAATGCTGCCATGAGCCGTATGCAGAACAACGACTACCGCAAGGAATGGCGCGACGTCATGTTGCGCACACAGATTCAGCATCAGTATAACCTTGCCATACGCACAAAAGGCAGAAAGCTAAACTCGAACATCGTCTTCAACTACAAGGGTGACAATATGGGCACGGTGAAGGAAAACGACAACACCTTCCATCTGAGCTATGTGGGAGACATCGCTGCCACAAAATGGCTTGACCTCTCGGTGGGACTCAACCTCATCAGCGAGCGTGCAAAGACGCATAACAATGACCCCATGACGAGCATCAACGGATTCCGACCATATCAGAGTATGTACAATGCCGACGGTAAGCCGGCTGACATGGAGGCTGGTATATGGCTTGGCCTGCCTTCACTACAGAATCCCGACCTCGGACTAAAGTCGGCTTCATTCAACATGCTGGACGAGGTGAATATGAATTTCAACAAGTCGCGTCGCAACAATATACGCTCTTTCGTTCACGCCAACGTTAAGTTGTTGCCCGAACTGACCCTCTCGGCACGTTTCCAGTATGAGGACATCAGCTATAAGGGAGAGTCATACTATGAGGCCGACTCTTACTATATGCGAAACATGTATAACCTGTTTACGAGCGATGGTACACATTACATCCCCGACGGGGGTATGCTCAAGTCGAACAACCAGAACGGCGACTATTATACGTTCCGCACACAGGCTTCTTACGGCAAGACATTCGCCGAGAAGCATGCAGTGGAGGCTATCGCCGGTTTTGAATACCGTCAGGCACGCACACGCTATACCAATAACCTGCTGTTGGGATATGACGACCAGACTCAGACAAACATGAATCATCTCGTCAATTTCAACGACCTGCAGTATGTACAGTCGTCAGACCTCGGTATGGGATACTCGCCAATTGGTTCTGCTCCCACCGAAAATGATTTCTCAACTTCGGAGACTCTCCACCGATTCTACTCGCTCTATGCCACTGCAGGATATACCTACGACAGCCGCTACAGTGCTTCGTTCTCATATCGTGTGGACAAGGCCGACCTCTTCGGTGCCGACCCCGAGTTCCGCGGAAGGCCGCTGTGGTCGGTGGGTGCAAGCTGGAACATCGGCAACGAGAAATGGATGAAACAGTATGGATGGATTGATGCTCTGAAACTGCGTGCAAGCTATGGTCAGACGGGTAACATCGACCAGAGCATTTCGTCTTATCTCACAGCATCAATCGCAGTGAACGACGTCAATGGCAAGAAGGGCGCAACGCTTAACACTCCTCCCAACGACCAACTCAGATGGGAGAAGACACAGTCGTGGAATGTGGGAGTTGACTTCTCATTCTTCGGAAACAGATTGAGCGGTTCGCTCGACTGGTATCTCAAGAACAGTAGCGACTTGCTTTCGCTCACCGACATTGACCCGACAACAGGTTGGTCGTCGCTTACCATCAACAACGGAAAGGCCCGCAACAAAGGTGTAGAGTTGCAGCTTAACGGCACTGTCATCGAGGCCAAGACCCGTGATGACTTCGGACTGAATGTGGCATTCAACATTGCATACAACAAGAACGAGGTAGTGAAGGTGGACCATGCCCCTGCATCGGGATACGAGGCACTGCGCACGCTCCATGAGGGCGATCCCGTGAATGCTATCTATGCTTATCGCTTTGCAGGTATGCAGACCGACGAGAGTGGAATGCAATCGTACGGATGGTATGATGCCGCTGGCAATATCCACACTACCGACATCGCATCTGGTGAATTCGCTCCCGAGGACATCGTCTGCATGGGAGGTCGAGATCCGAAGCTGACGGCAAGTCTTGTTCCCGAACTGACATGGAAGGGATTCTCACTTGCTGCAATGTTCTCATATTACGGTGGACACTATATGAATGCAGCTGCCGAGGACTGGATATGTGGAGGAAACTATGGCGGATATGGCGATATGGACGAACCTGTGCCGTCGGCATTCCTCAACTACTGGCAGGCTGCCGACAAGACGACGGCCATCGCCAACGGTTATCCTGGTATGAACACAATCGGCACATCGAGTTATATCGACCAAACTGTTATGCACGCCGACTACATGAAGATTCGAAACATCGTGTTGGGCTATAACTTCTCTAAGACCCTGTGCAGCAAACTGAAGGTGAATGCACTACGCATAAGGGTGCAGATGAACAATGTGGCTACATGGAAGCGCAACTCCATGGGTATTGACCCCGAGGCTGTTGACCCGCTCTCTGGTTATGCCACTAACTCGCCGATGAGAAGCTATACAATGAGCGTGAGTGTAAACTTGTAATATAGATTAAGGAAAAGAAAAGATGAAATACAATATATTAAAAGGTATAGTGGCTACTGCTATCGCCACGGCATCGCTGACTGCCTGTGACAACCAGTTGGACATCATGCCCAAAGGACAGAGCACACTATCCACTGTGACTGACCTCGAAATGCTGTTCAACACAAGTTACAACATGGGACAGCCTTATACTGATCTCGGTATCATTTGTAACGAGTCGCTCGGAATGGGCGACAACGTGCCCACTCTGCTCAAGGCGAAGAACACTCTTGCCTATGCTATGCTGGCGTATGACGAGACGGTTGACAGGGCTAACCTCACATTGCAGGACGAGCGATATGAGAACGGATACAAGTATATCAACAATATGAATACCATCATTGCCAAGATGCCTGAGGCTTCGGGCGATGAGGCTAAGAAGAAGGCTCTCATTGCAGAGGCACACGTGATGAGGGCTTATTTCCACTGGCTGATTGTCAACATCTTCGCCAAGCAGTATGACGAGGCTACGGCTGCCAAGGAGGGTGGTATCCCATACGTCACCGACATCGACGTGACCACAGTGAAGGAGAAACTGACTTTGGCTCAGGTATATGAGAATATCCTCAATGACTGTAGCGGCGAGTATATCAATGCCTTGCCTGTGAAGAACGACGATGTGCTTCGTGCCGACCAGGCATGGGGTAATGCTGTGAGGGCTAAGGTGCTCATGCAGATGAAACGCTACAAGGATGCCATCCCTTATGCAGAGAAGGCCTTGGAAATCAACGGCAATATCGACGACCGTTCATCTGTGGTGGCTATGAAGGATTGGTATATGCCCAAGCAGTCGCCCAGTAATTACATCTACTTTGGAACAATGGCTGCTCCGTTTGCTGAAGTTATCTCAATGGAGACTGTTATGCTCTTCGAACAAGGTGACTATGTCAAGGACTATGCCTTCTCGTTTGGAATGGATCCTTCGGAAGGAGGAGGTTGGGATGACGAAGGTGATGATGACGAGGAATGGGGCGATGACGATGAAGAATGGGGAGACGAAGAGGCTTGGATGCCTGCTGCCCAAAGGAAGAGTATGTACTCCTCGCTCATGCGTCGTTCGATGGCTATAAAGCTTGCCAACAAGCGGGCTGATGAGTGGGATGACGAGGATGAAGAAGATTGGGGCGATGGTGACGAGGATTGGTATTTCGCTCCAAATAGTGCTAATCCTGCATGGAACCAGTTGTTCGGAATGATGTTGTCGGGTGTTGTGGGCAGTGCGCAGTACTATGGTGTTGCGGCATACGCCAACACATACGGTATCACCAGTGACAGAATGTACTATACTCTCGCCGAATGTTATATCCGAACTGGACGTATCGACGAAGGTCTTGCCCTTGTGAACAAGGTGCGCAAGTATCGCATACATCCCGACCAATATGTGGAGTTCTCAGCCGACAACGAGGCTGATGCCATGGCTCTTATGCAGAACGCCAAGTGGATAGAATGTCTCAGTACATACGAGAACTTCTTCGACTGCAAGCGATGGAACACCGAACCGGAATATCAGCATGTCATCACTCGCACCATCATGGATTTGGAAGGTAATATGGAAATGTATTCAATTAATCCGGATTCCAAACTCTGGGTAGCCCCATTCCCGTTGAGCGCAACGAGAAAGAATCCGACTCTCTCTCAAAATTATTAATTCATCTACATCTTACTTTGAGGGTGTGCCTATAACTTTGGCACACCCTTTTTTGTTGTATATGTTAAAATATCGACTATTTGATGATTTTCTCAGGTAAAATGGTTCAGCTTATAGATTTTTTTGCTACCTTTGCGAGGTATTTCTGAAATCAAAGCAGTAATAGAGTATGTTTAAGGCTATTGTTAGGTTTTCTATTCGTAAGAAACTCTTCGTCGCGCTGACGACATTGTTTCTGCTCATAGGCGGTATATGGTCGATGCTGACACTGCCTGTGGATGCCGTGCCCGACATCACCAACAACCAGGTACAGATTGTAACCGTGTCGCCTACGCTTGCCCCGCAGGAGGTGGAGCAGCTCATAACCATGCCCGTGGAAATTGCCATGAGCAATATCATGAACGTGACGGAGATTCGCTCTGTGTCGAGATTCGGACTGTCGCTCGTCACGGTGGTTTTTAAGGAAAGTGTGCCAACGCTTGAGGCGCGACAGTTGATTAACGAGCAGATTCAGGTGGTGGCAGGTGAGATTCCGTCGGAATTGGGCACTCCCGAGATGATGCCTATCACCACGGGACTGGGTGAGATTTATCAGTATGTGCTGAAGGTGGACGAGAAGCATCGCAAGGATTACGATGCCATGGAGTTGCGCACTATTCAGGACTGGATTGTAAAACGTCAGCTTTCGGGTATCCCGGGCATAGTGGAAATCAATAGCTTCGGAGGTTATCTAAAGCAGTATGAGGTGGCTATCGACCCCGATGCGCTTGCTGCATTGCAGATTACAATAGGCGATGTATTCGAGGCCCTGTCGAATAACAACCAAAACACCGGAGGCAGTTATATCGAGAAGGTGGGCAGGGCTTATTATATCCGCTCCGAGGGTATGATAAGCAAGAAGAAGGACATCGAGAAGATTGTGGTGGCCAACCGTGGTGGTATGCCTGTGCATATCAGTGACATTGGTAAGGTGGACTTTGGTGCGCCAAAGCGATTCGGAGCCATGACGATGGATGGTGACGGCGAATGTGTGGGCGGTATTGCCATGATGCTCAAGGGCGCCAATGCCAATGTGGTGACGCAGACTCTCGAAGAGCGGGTGGCAAAGGTGCAGAAGATGCTGCCCGAGGGAATCACTATCGAGCCTTATCTCAATCGCTCGGAACTGGTGAACAGGAACATCTCAACAGTGATATATAATCTTATCGAGGGCGCCATAATCGTCTTTCTCGTCTTGATTGTCTTCCTCGGAAATGTGAGGGCGGGAGTGATAGTGGCATCTGTGATACCATTGGCTATGCTCTTCGGATTCATACTTATGAGGGTGTTCGGCGTGTCGGCCAATCTGATGAGCCTTGGTGCCATCGACTTCGGTATTGTGGTAGATGGTTCGATTGTTATCCTCGAAGGCATTCTCGCACATATCTATTCCAAGAGGTTGGGCGGACGCAAGCTCACTGCCGACGAGATGTGCGACGAGGTGGAGCAGGGAGCTGCCAAGGTGGTGAAGAGTTCCACGTTTGCCGTGCTCATCATCCTCATCGTGTTCTTCCCGATACTCACTCTCACCGGCATCGAGGGAAAGTATTTCACTCCGATGGCACAGACGCTCGTGTTCTGTATCGTGGGCGCATTGCTACTGTCGCTCACATACGTGCCGATGATGGCTTCGTTGTTCCTCAAGCGCGAGATTTCACTGAAGCCTACGTTTGCCGACCGCTTCTTTGCATGGCTTGCGCGTATATACAATAAGGTTTTGCATTTCTGTATGCCTCGCGTATGGCAGACATTGGGAGTGGCGTTTGCCTTGCTTGCCGCCTCTTTGCTGTTGTTCACACGTCTTGGAGCCGAGTTTATTCCTACTCTCGACGAGGGCGACTTTGCAATGCAGATGACTCTTCCAGCTGGTAGTTCACTCAGCAAGAGCATAGAAATCTCGCTCAAGGCCGAGAAGGTGCTCAAGGACAAGTTCCCAGAGATTAAGCATGTGGTGGCGAAGATTGGAACGGCTGAGGTGCCTACCGACCCGATGTCGGTGGAGGATGCCGACGTGATGATTGTGATGAAGCCGTTCAAGGAATGGA
>JBJEAY010000511.1:0-1667 GCA_051869575.1 Prevotella sp.
ATGAAACGGAATATTAGTGAGGTTGAACTGTTCCGCCGTATTGACGGATTCATTACGAGGGCAGAGTCGTGTCGAATGGAAAAACAGACGCAAAGAAGTGTTAATGATGAAAGTGCGGATGTCACTTCAGGTGCAGATTTGGACAAAGAAGCCGTTGAATTGCTTATGGAACTCGTTCCGTATTCGCGCAATGGCAAACTCGATCATGATGTTCTTGTGCAGTTAGCAATGAAGAAGAGAATCAAGCTCACTGAAATATATGACATCATTACCACCAACATATTCAGAAGTCCAGGATTGCTAACAATGGCAATGCTGCTTGAGAAGGCATCGCGTGATCTCATAGAGACAGGGATGACTGTCGAGGAGATTGCAGAGAAGAACAATTTCGCATCGCCAAACTATTTCATTGCAATGTTCTTCCGTCGCTATGGCATGACTCCGCTTCAATGGCGCTCAGAAGGTAAGGGAAAAGTCAATTCGCTGTAAGCCACCAACAACCAGGTGCGTCCGCCCGATGGGCGATAGTAAGTGAATGCCTGATAGGTATTGGATGTTTCGTGAAAGTTGCCTTCGCTTTCGGGTATAGCCGACTTGCCGTCGGGCTGAAGCCTCAGGAATTGGTAGGAGTAGTATCCTTGTTTTTGTAGCAATGACAAATGATAAGAAGCATCCTTCTCATCATATTCCATTATGTATGAGCTCTTGTCATTATCTGTTGTCCACCATGCGTTAAGCATGATGTCACCTATGCGTCCGCCTGTGTGAAGAGTGTAGTGCACCCAAGCATAGTCGCAGGTGTAGTCGATTTCGGTGTTTTCGCTATTGCGAATGCAGAATGCTCCATCAGCTCCCTCATCATAGGAGTAGTTAAGCCGGGGTTCGCTGACGATAGGATATACATCGAATGTCGAACCGTTCCATGATATGTGGTCGATACCCATTGTGGGATGAGACAGGTCGAGCATCTCATATTTTCTGTATTCATTGCCTCCCTCGAAAATCAGATTGCGATTGTGTTGCCATATAAGTCCGTTGGCTGTAGTGATATCTGGTTTAACGTTCCATCTCATATTATCATCACGATTGTTTTGTCTTACGACAGTGATGAGCTGATCGTCGGGGGCGGTCACATTCAGATTACAAAAGTCAAGTTTCATGGATAGCTGCTGATGGCATTTGTTGACATCGATGTCGGTGTTGGTGGTTGCACTCATATATAGTCGAGCCGTATTGTCAACAACCATAAATTCAGCCTCGGCGAGTTTGGTGTCAGGAGCGTCTTCATCATAAATGGCCACGCGATAGTTGCCGCTCATCTTCAGTTGGCATTTGTCATTGGGCAGAGTAATCCTGTAGTTGGTGTAGAGAATTGTGGTGTTGATAGAGTGGGTGAAGTCGTCAATGGGCGTGTCGTTGAATCCCTCCAACCAGTCGCTCTCAAACAGTTCGGCGGAAGGCTGCCAGTCGGCCTCGCATCGCTCAATGTGGTATATGAGTCGGCGGTAATCGTGTGACATCTCGTCGAATGATATCACAATCTTGTTTTCACCAGATATAATCTTGTCGAGCGGCACTACAGCAGGTGACATCCAGTTGTTGTCAACAGTTGTCTGAAGTGTCCGTATTTCTGTCGAGAATATTTTGTCGGCACTGAATGCTTGAGT
>JBJEAY010000512.1:0-1665 GCA_051869575.1 Prevotella sp.
GATCTGACATCACCCTTGCCCGTGAACTATGGGATATCATTCCACAAGACAAAATCGGGAGTTTCCTTTCTGTGTTGAAAGCATATTGCCAAAAGGCATGTAACCATATAATGACAAAAGAACAACTTGAAATAATAATTTTGAAAGATGAATAAAACAATTACTCAACTATCGGAAATGGGGAAGTTAAAGAAGTTAAGGGAGTTAAAGAAGTTAAAGACGTATGTTTTGTACTTGAGAACTCCCCGAAGAGCGAGAAGACTATTGTCTTTAACTCCTTTAAACTCCTTTAACTCCTTTAACTCCAAAAGTTTGGTGAAACAGAAACTTGAGATAATTATTAGCATTGCGATGTTGGTGATGGCAGTTCTTGCCGCATCGTGCTCAGGCAAAGGTAATAAGAAGGAGTTGGCAACAGTGAATACCGACTCCGTGGTGGAAATTAAACCGCAGTATGCCAAGGGGTTTACCGTGAGGATGCTGGACGACGGCACCCGTCTTGTGGTTGTCAATGACCCACAGAAGTCAAAGGGCATGACCTATCGTTATGCCTTAGTGCGCCATGGGGCAAAGGCAACCGACATCCCCGAGGGATATACGAGGATTGAAGTGCCTATCAAGCGCACTATCCTAATGACAATGCTCCAGCTCTCCAACTTCACCATACTCAATGCCCACGATGTGGTAAAGGGAATCACGGGCACTAAGAATCTCTATAACAAGGACATACTGCAGAGGGTGAAGAAGGGTGAAATAGTAAAGATAGGCGTAGAGGGCAATTTCGACCCCGAATTAGTGATGGCGGCAGCACCCGATGTCATCTTTATATCGCCGTTTAAGCGTGGAGGATATGACGCTATCAAGGAGACTGGAGTCACTCTTGTGCCGCATCTTGGATATAAGGAACTTGACCCTCTCGGACAAGCTGAGTGGATAAAGTTTGTGGCAATGTTCATTGGCAAGGAGAAGGAGGCAAACGAGATTTTCCGTGGCATAGCTGACAGATATATAGAATTGAAATCCAAGGTGGAGATCGTTGGTGGTGAGCGTCCCACTATCTTCAGCGGTGAGATGCATGGCGGCAACTGGCATGCTGTGGGTGGAAAGAACTATCTGGCTCAGATATTCCGCGATGCCGGTGCCGACTATGTCATCAACGATGATAACACGGGCGGCATACCCATCGACTTTGAGGCGATGTATGCCAAGGCCGCCAATGCCGACTATTGGCGCATACTCAACAGTTTTCCAGGGGAGTTCTCCTACGAGGCATTGCAGAAGTCGGAGCCTCGCAACGTGATGTTCAAGGCTTTCAGGGATAAGAAGGTGATATACTGCAATATGAAGACCACGCCTTATTACGAGATTTCTCCCGTGATGCCCGACAAGGTGTTGGCGGATTTTGTAGCCATCTTCCGTCCGCAACTGATGCCCGAGGGATACACTCCAACGTTCTATAAACTGTTGAAGGGGAGATAAAGGGACGTATGTTTAAGCCGGGATTTCGTTATTTGATGATGGTGGCACTTGTTGTGCTGTCTGCTTTGCTCTTTGTGGCGAATCTCTTCATCGGCACGGTGCCCATTCCCCTCGATGCCATCGTGGGGATAGTGCTTGATATGCCCATAGGGGGATATTCAGAAGAAGAGATGACGATATGGAGCA
>JBJEAY010000513.1:0-1665 GCA_051869575.1 Prevotella sp.
AAAGCCCTCTGTACATCGGCTCTGTCGGTTGTCCATAGACAGGGATATAGTATTTCTTCATATCCTCCATAAACATCTCCCTTGCCCCGACGACATAATCAGTGCAGAGCAAGTAGTCGAGAGCCACACGGTTGTGAGGGTTGGCAGCCAATAGTGTTGTGAGTACGTCACGGCAGTTGGCGTTGGTGCGCAGTGTGTCGTTCTTGATGGCATATTCCCGCTTGGAGGTCAGTGACATCGAGCGCAGTCGTCCGTCGCGTGTGGGGCGGTTGGCTTTTGCCCATCTGCTGTAGGCAAGTGTGTTGTCGAGAATGCGCAGGTATTTCATTGCCGCAGGGTAGTCGCCTGCCACAAGGTTGGCCTCGGCAAGTCGTTTCACCATTCTCACGTTGCGGTTGTCGGGTGCGAACACGCATGCCAACAGAGCCTCGCGCTCGGCAAGTGTCATGTCGCCGAGGGCATAATACAGTTCGCCTACCATCTTTATCTCAACGGGAGTGGATTTTGGTCCTATCTCGTATAGCGTACCGAGATTCACCGGCTTCACCTTATTAATAACTTCGGGCAGTTGGCGGCGTTGGGCCATCACAAGATAATAATAGAAAGCCGCCTCCTTGGTGGGATTCGGCATTTCCCTCACCTTTGCCAATATCTCGTCGTGCCTGCCAAAGTAATACAGACTCTCTATCTCAAGATACTTCTCAACATCCATGTCGGGCTTTTGCATGCGGCCAAGATTAGGTTGCCAGAACATCCATACTCCTAAGGGCAGACAGACTATTGACAAGAGAGCTGCTATCTTGGCAGTTCCCCGGCTGTATCGAATATATCGCCATTTAGGGGTGGCGAGGATTATCAGTGTGAGTAGCATACCCGTTATAGACAAAAGCTGTCCCAAACGGTATTCTACATCAAAGTTGAGTGCTGCCGTAAGTAACATCATTGTTATTCCGGCAGCGAAGGCCAAGGGGCGCATCAATCCAATCTTGCGCAGCAAGCACGTTAGCATCAGTCCCGTGAGGGTGATTACCACCGTGAGTATTATCGCTCCAGCATAGGTGTAGTAATACAGTTGCGTCAGGAAGTCGCCCGCCATATTGGCTGCCCACGCCTTGCGGTCGAAGTAGGTGGCAAGGTAGTCGGCAGACATCAGGAACAGTTGGTTCTGCTCCTTGTAGTAGAACGAGTATTCGTAAGCAAACTGGAAAAAGCTCCAGATGCCTAATGCAGTGATCAATACTGCAATATATGGAACGATTCTATTGGCTTTCATATAGTAAGTTGTCTTTATCGGGTGCAAAAATACTAAAACTTTTCCGTATATGGTGACAAAACTGATGTTTTTTTGATGTTTTTTCTGATATATGGATTAAAAAGTGTAATTAGATTTGGCTGCTTGGTCAAAATAATGTAACTTTGCAGTCGTAAGGACATTAAAAAATAATAATAGCAATGAAACTATACCGTAATCTTATGCTTGCCATGATGCCGATGGCATTGGCAACTACAATCAGTGCCGCCGATTATCAGGTGGAGAAGGTGAGATATGCAGGACCGTTTAATGTCGTGCAGCCCCTTGTACTCGACAGTATTGACAATAATCAGACACGTTATTCGGCTGACAATGCCGTGGCTACTTCATTGTCACTTGATTTGACTGATGAG
>JBJEAY010000514.1:0-1665 GCA_051869575.1 Prevotella sp.
ACTTAGCCGATGTTTTCCTATCTTTGCATAAAAAACATAAGATGAAGATATTTGCAATAGGAATGAATTATATCCAGCACAATAAAGAGCTGGATGGTGCGTTATATAAACCAGAGAACCCCGTGATATTCACCAAGTGCGACTCGGCGCTGCTGAAGGACCGCAAACCCTTCTTCATCCCCGACTGGAGCAAGCAGGTGGACTACGAGACCGAGGTGGTGGTGAGAATATGCCGACTGGGAAAGAGCATACCCGAGCGATTTGCCCACAGATACTACGACGCAGTGACCGTGGGTATCGACTTCACGGCGAGGGACATACAGAAACCAATGCGCGACAAGGGTATGCCGTGGGACTTGTTTAAGGGATTCGACGGCTCGGCTGCCATCGGCGAATGGGTGGAGAAGGAGAAATTCCTCAATCTGCAGGCAATGAGATTCCACCTCGACATCAACGGCAAGACGGTGCAGCAGGGAGTGACGAGCGACATGCTCTTCACCATCGACCAGATAATAGCCTATATCAGCCAGTTCTTCACGCTGAAGACGGGCGACATACTATATACGGGTACTCCTGCGGGCATAGGACCTGTGCACATCGACGACCACTTGGAGGGTTATCTCGAAGAGAGGAAGGTGCTCGACTTTTATTGTAAATGAAAAGAGTGATATTATTGGCAATCGTTGCCATCTTGGGATTTGCGACATCAAGGGCGCAATACTTCAACCTGACCGCCGAGGAGGTCAGGATAGACGGTCGTTTGCCAATATTCAACCACTCTTTCGACCTCGGCACCGACTACGACCCGTCGGCTGCCTACGAGGTGGAATTAGTATATCCGCAGTTTATCGACATGTCGAAAGCCGACATCGCCCGACTGCAGAAGATCGCCCACGACTCACTGCCCGAACTGCCTGTGGTGAACTGCCACTTGTCGGTGGAGCGCAAGGTGGGCAAGATGGACGTATGGCTGCTGCCGTTGGTGTATCGCGACGGCAGATACCAGAAGATGGTGAGCTTCGGGCTCAACCTCGTGCGCAAGTCGCCACGCCGTGCCGCCGCCACGAGGGCGGCGGGCGAGGGGAGATACGCCACAAACAGTGTGCTGAGAGAAGGCCGGTGGGCGAAGATAAGAGTGGGCGAGAGCGACATTCACCAGCTGACGCCCGAGATCGTCAAAAAAGCGGGATTCAGCGACTTGAGCAAGGTGAAGGTGTATGGATATGGCGGAGCCCTGCAACCCGAGAAGCTCACTGCCGACTATCTTGCCGCCACCGACGACCTCAAGGAGATTGCCACATACGCCACGGCAGGGCGCAAGCTCTTTTATGCCCAAGGCCCTGTGTCGTGGCAGAGCGACGGTACGCGCGTGCGCAATACATATTCTAATTACGGATATTACTTCATCACCGAAGGCGACGAACCGCTCACTGCCGACAGTGCCTCATTCGTGGCTTCGCTATATCCCGAGGGGAACGTGAATGTCAAGCAAGCCACACACGCGCTGTATGAGGTGGACGACTACGCATGGTTTCACGGAGGCCGACATCTATATGACAGTCGCAAAATAGGCAATGACGGGAGTAGTGAATATACGCTCAACATAAAGACGGACGACGGCAACGGCACTATCACCATCGCCCTCACTGCCGATGCCGCCACATC
>JBJEAY010000515.1:0-1664 GCA_051869575.1 Prevotella sp.
GGCCATTGTGGATGCGGAACAAAACACGGTGCTCAAGGCAGAAATCTCGCCGGAGCATCTCACTCAGCTCCACCAGCTGCTTGAAGACTGCATCGCCAAGGAAAGGCAACTGTTGGAGAAACACCGCGCCATGCAGCTCAGGATGCTGGAGGAACACGAGGGCAAACTTGAAAAAATCCTCAGCCATGGCGAGGGCGTATGGTTCTCCGACTTCTGGATGAAGTTCCTCTGTGTATTCCTGTTGGTATATACTGTGGTGATAGCCCTGTTGGCGTATTGGAAATAAACTGGTGTACAATAAGAGAATTGCAGCCATGCCAATGCCATTCGGTTTCATTGCTGATAAGGTTAATAACCCTGCGGCACTAAGGTTATTATTCTTACTGCCAAGGAAGATATAATTAGTAAGCCCCCGTCCCCTGCCAATCTCCAACCGTACAAAGATAGACAAAAAGCAAGGGTGTATATACCAGTCAGCTATGGCATATACACCCTTTATAAAGTTCAGCTGAGTATAGCAGCTGTTATTCTGTAGTTGAAGACTCTGATGTCACTATATTGACTCCACTGAGATATGAAAAATATTCTTTAGCTGCTTTTAGCTTAGTTATTGTGGCTTCATTGCATCCTATAGCCTTGATAGTCTTCAATGCCTTACAATTATCAAACATGTATTCGTTGTTTTTCGAATTACTAAGGTCGCAGCCGCTAAAGTCCACGGTTTCCAATGAAGAACAGTCGTAAAACATTTTATCCAAGTCCAATGTAGTTCCGCATTGCAAGTTACATTTACTTAAATCTATGGTGGTTAATGATGAACATTTAGAGAACATATACCCACAATCTGTTACTCCCGTAAAATCGCAATGAGATAAATCTATAGTTTGTAAACCCGAGCACGTCTGGAACATGTGGCGACAATTTTTACTGCTCAACGTGATACTACCCCAATCTATGTTTTGTAATGAATTACAATCAGAAAACATATTTTCAGTCGTTGTGACAGTTGAAGTATTCATGCCAGCCAAAGATACACTTTCCAGATTAGTGCAATTGTAGAATATATCCTTCAAGGAGGTTAAACCGCTGCTGCTTAATTCCATTCCACCAAAGGTGAATGAGGTAATTTGAGAATTATAATATAACCCTTCAAGAGACGTGACATTTGGGAACGAACAATCCTCGAAGGTGACAGACGACAGTGTGGAGCACTTCAAATTGCTCAATGCTGTGAATGCGTCGTCACCCGTTACTTTGTGAAAACGTACAGATGTGATGCCGTTCAACTTTCCATTGTTCAGAAGTGCCCAATTAGTATTGTTCAGCGTGCCTGCCAATGTCAAACAGCCAGTTTTCGATGCTGTTTTCACCAAGTCAGATGTCAGCGACTCGTCATTGGCGCAATACAGCACATTGTCAATAACTTTGACAGAGGCGGCGCTGCCATGGCTGTTGGTTATCGTATAACTGTTACTGTCATAGTCGGTTACAGTGACGTTGCTTTCTCCCACCGAAATGTTTTGGGCTCTTGTCCATGTGCCGTCTTCTTTTTCAAATACACTGCCCAAATAGCTTTGGGCTGAAAGTGGCATTGATGCCCATGCCGTGAGGCATAGGGTTATGATGCTTTTTGTCTTGATATTCATAATCGTGATGTTTTTTAG
>JBJEAY010000516.1:0-9176 GCA_051869575.1 Prevotella sp.
TCGATGCTGCTCAACGGTAAGGACTTCTTCGACTCCGACCGCGAACTCATGCTTGAGAACATGCCAGCTTATATGGTGAAGAAAATCAAGTCGTTTGAGCGCACTCCCATATCTGCCGTTGGCACCAACCACGAAAAGGCGGCACAGAAAGAGCTCGTGATGGACATACAGCTCAAGCGCGACTACCACTCCGGTTGGATAGCATCAGCAAATGCCGGAGGCGGAACATCGATATACAAGAATGAGGAGGGCAAGCGCGACAACAAGTTTATGGGAAAGCTCTTCGGACTGAGATTCTCCGACCAGTCGCGACTGATGTTCTATGCCAATGCCAACAACCTCAACGACGACCACACGCCAGGGGCAAACGGCGAATGGTCGCCACTGAAACAGACCGAGGGCATGAACTCGTTGTACAAGGCCGGTATCGACTACAACTACGGCAGCATCGACCGCACCAGATACTACGGTTCGTTCCATGCCACATACCAAGAAAAGGACGAGGGCAACAACTCCTCCGCCGAAAACTATCTCAACGGAGGCAATACCTTCACGCGATCGCTCTACAGCAAGCGCAGTTATGACTTCAACATCTACTCCAACCACAACTTTTCACTCAGGAAACAGTCATCCGAGAAATGGTACAAGGTGCTCTATCTGCAGTTCACACCCGAACTGTATTATCTGAAATACAACAACACCACACGCAACGCAAGTGCCACATTCACAGAAAACGTTGCTTCACGTTGGGGAAAGGCATGGATGGACAGTATAGCGTCGCCACTTGCCGGACAGTTGCTCAAGGAATATGCACTCAACAGATACACCTCGACAAGACGGGGCGAAGGACATTGGCTTGACACAAAGGGAAATTTCTCATTGAATATAGCCCCGGCGCACAACGACTTCCTTGGATTCGGACTTTCGGGCAAATACCAAATAAAGGACAATGCCGACGATGCCTTTGAGCATTATCGTCTCGACTATCCTCGTATGACAGAGGCAAGCACTGACTTCCGCAACAGATACAACCCCACGTCAGGACAATCTCAGCAGCTACAGTTCTCTCCGCAACTGAGCTTCACACTCACCAAGAGCACCAAGACCATACATCTCGTGACTCCTATATATACATTTGAGTATTATCACCAAAAGTCAAACCAACCGCTGTATCTGCTGAACAAGCTGAACGGTTGGAACAACAAACCATTGGGTGCATTGCCGTCGGAAAACGAACTGCTCTCGGTGATTGACAGAACAAACAGCAACTGGAGCGACTTCACCCGTACAACCCATAACGCGGGCATCAGCTACCGACTTGTAAAGGCAGGAAAAAACGGTGGGAACTCGCATCTGATACTATCACTCATCTCGCCGTTCACCCACGAACGCCTGCACCATACTCAGATGACCGATACCACGGTAAGCCGAAGCACGAACTTCATCATCCCCACCCTCGCCTACATTCACGACAACCAAAAACGAGGAAGAAGGATTGAGGCGCAATACTCTCTCACTACATCTGCACCCGACATATCCAACCTCGTGAACATCACCAACACGTCAAATCTTCTGTACGTCACACATAGCAACCCCAATCTTGACAATACGAAATACCACGTCATTTCGGGAAGCTATAAGGACAAATACGGAAGAAGCACGCTCTTCAACACCGCCCTCAACCTCCGATTCCAGGAGAATGCAGTGGCATGGGGATATATCTACGACAAGAACACCGGCAAAAAAGACGTTATGCCTGAGAATGTCAACGGAAATTGGAACGGCAGTGTAGGCGCAGGTATCGACTTCCCCCTGTGCAAGAGCAAGAAATGGCGAATGAAGCACAATGTGGCTTACGCGATAGAACACTCAGTGGACCTCAACGCCACCGACGACGGTTCGTCTGCCATAGTCAAGGCCACACGCTCGGTAGTAGATTCCCGATACCTGAAAAACGACATGGGCATCACCTTCCGCCCCTCGTCGAAGTATGAGTTCGGAGCAAATGCAAGTATCATCTATCAACATTCCACATCCCCACGCATAGACTTTGCGACTATCAACACCAGCGACTTCAACTATGGTCTCACCGCCCAAGTGGACCTGCCGCTGAACATGCAGTTCTCCACCGATCTCACCATGTATTCTCGCCGTGGCTATATCGACGAGTCGATGAACACCAACGAGCTTGTGTGGAACGCCCGCTTGACAAAGCGTATGATGAAAGGAAAGCTCCTCATCCAGCTCGATGCCTTCGACCTTCTCGGCAATCTCTCCAACGTGCGTCGCGTCATCAACGCCCAAGGCAAGACAGAGACATTCTATAACATCATCCCCTCATATTGCCTGCTGCATCTGACGTGGAGGATGAAATAAATAATGTAAATGTTATCCTGAAACAATCTTTTTACCTAAACTAAATTCTTATACCCAAACCTAAACAAATGAATTTAAGACACCTGTTTTTTTACCAAAGATTAGCAAATCACTATTCGCTATTAAATCAATTCTAAATAACAAAAAATTCATATACTGTACTTGTTCCTTCAGCATCTGAGAACAACGGCAAACCTATCTTCATCAGATAGTCACCCGAATATCTCCTTGACTCGGTTTTGGCACCGGGCATCAGGTTTATCTCCTTTACCTCGTAAGTGGCGGCCGGATCAAGACCGCGAAGACATACATTGGCAGAATGTTCCTTATAGCGCGGATGAAGATTATAAGCGAACACCACTGCATGACGCTTGTCCTTGGATACATAGTTCACAGCGGCATGATTGCCATGGTATGGAGAAACAAGCTTATATTGGTCGCCATCGAGGATGACTGGCTTCAGACGGCTGTAGTTGGCTACTGCCTCGCGGCAGAACTGCAGTTCGTCGGCGGACAGCGACTTGAGGTCGATGTCGAAACCTAACTTGCACATACTTGCAACATCCACCCTGAACTTCACACTCGCCTTCTTGTTCCAGTTGGTTACATGCGATGCCATTGCCTTTACGGGGAAGAAATCCGACATGCTCCACTGGATGTAAAGACGCTCGTAGGGGTCGGTATCATCCGAGCACCAGAACTCTGTGAAGTATTTCAGTGCCTCATAGTCGCAACGACCGCCACCTCCTGCACAGAGCATCATCGGCAGCGAGGGATATTTCTCCGACACTCGTCTCATCACGTTATACACACCACGCACGTGGTCGATATACAGATTGCACTGCTTCTGCTTGAGATAGACCGAATGGATGTTGGTTATCGGACTGTTGCAATCCCATTTCAGATAGGCGATGTCGGGATTTTCGGTCATTATATCGTCAACGACACTGAACACGAAGTCCTGCACCTTGGGATTGCTGAGGTCGAGCACCAACTGATTGCGATAGTAATATGTGTCGCGACCGGGAAGGGTAATTGCCCAGTCGGGGTGCTTCTTGTAAAGCTCACTTTCGGGATTCACCATCTCAGGTTCCACCCAAAGCCCGAATTTCACCCCGGCCTTTGTTGCCATACGTGTGAGCGAGGAAATGCCGTTGGGCAATTTCGTGCGATTGGGTTGCCAGTCGCCAAGTCCGGCATCGTCGTTGTTACGTGGATGAGTATTGCCAAACCATCCGTCGTCGAGCAGGAACATATCCACACCCAACTGCTTTGCCTCGTCCATGAGATGACCTAACTTCTCCTCGTCGAAGTCGAAAGCGGTATTCTCCCAGTTATTCAGAAGAGTGAGACGGTCGCCCATACCATCCTTCAACTGATAGCGACGCGCCCAATCGTGAAGACTCCTCTTTGCCGCCTCTGTGCCGTTGTAGCTGAGGGTGAACACAAACTCGGGAGTGGTGAACACCTCACCGCTCTTCAACTGATAGTTGGAGGCATAGGGATTGATGGCGGGAATGAGGCGTAGGACACCTACGTTATCCACCTCGAAAGTACAGGAGAAATTGCCAGTCCAACCGATGGAACCGAGCATTATCTTGCCTGAGTTGGCAGAAGCCTCTGTGTCGAAAGCCAACTGGAAGAAGGGATGGCTCTGCATGGCTGCACGCGAACCGAGCTTGGTGTCAATCACCTTCTTGCCAAACTGTAGCTCCTGTGTTGCGGGATATGCCTCGCGTGCCCAGTCGCCGTGATAGTTGGTGAGGAAATACCTATCTGCCTGGAGATAGAGCATGGCACTGGCATATCGCCATAGAGAGATGGCACCACGCTCCTTATGGCAGATTTCGCTCCAGGTCTTTATGACGTTCTCCTTGTCGTATGCCACGTAATGCAATTTCACCTCCACGGGATAGAGTTTGTCGTGGAGAGTAATAACAGTCTCTGTGCCGCCTTCCACCCTGTTCACGCTGTGCTCCTTATAGTAGAGATAAGTCGTCTGGTTGCCGTCGGCATGAGTGATGGCAAGTGCAGGTTCGAAAAATTCCTCACCTCCCGAGGCTGCATACGCCTCATGTCCACGCTTGCAGATACTGCCGTCAGAACCGGCATACACTGCCCAGTCGAGCAACTCTGCATCGGCTGCATTGGCAAGTTTCTCACCGAAATACACCTGATAGAGTCGTCCCTGGGGATTAACCTTGAGGAAGAGATCCGTCTGAGATGTGGATATTCGGATGGTCTGTGCCTGTGGAGCAATCGTGGCCACAAGTGCCACGACTGCCGTCAGAAATAATCTTATCGTTGACATAATACCATATTATTATTAAAAGATATATGCTTTTGCCCCTTCCACCTTGGCTGTGCCGTCGAGTGTGTAGAAGCGCACACGGTCGTAGGGCTTGGTGGGGAACACGAGATTAGTCATCGCTATGCGTCCGCCGTCAACGAAGAGTTCCACCGAACTTTTGTCAACGAAGATGTCGAAATGACGCTTGTTGCCATCGCAGAGATTAAGCGGTGCCCAAGTGCCCAAGGCGAAGTCATTGACATAGTTGACAGAGTTCTTCTGGCGCATTGTCATAGGGTCGTCCTTGCGCACTGTAAACTCATAGTTGTTCTCGATGTCGTGGGGAGCTGAACGCTTGCCAAAACCTGTCACACCGCTCTCGGTGCGATCCATCACCACCCTCTGCTTGTCGAGGTCGAGATAGATTAGTGTGCGCTCGCCCTTGTCGTTTGCCAGTTCGATACCCACAGTCTTGGCAGTGGCGGCAGTGATGTCGGCTTCCACCTCAAAGGCACCTTCGCCGCCCAACGTCTTCACCTCACCCTTGCCGTTGAGCTGAAAATCGCCGATTTCAACGGTCTGCTTGCGCAAAACCTTCGTTTCCTCCACGGCATTTGCAGAGAGATAGTACTCGCCGTCCTTCTCATACATTCGCAACTCGCGAGGCAGGGCATTGCAGCTGCGGAACTGTTGTGTAGGAGTGAGGTTGGCATACTGCCAGTTGTTCATCCATGGCACCGTCACGATGCGGTCGCCAAGATTAGAGAATGTCACAGTCGCATAGTGGTCCTTGCCGAAATCGAGGAATTTTGCCACCTCCGGTTTGTTGTCACAAGTGAAGTTCTTTCCGTCGAAATCGCCCACGAAATACTCCGTGCATGAACCACCGAACAGGCATCCAGGATTGATGTTGACAATCATAACCCACTTCTGCTTGCCGTTGACGGTCATTGGGAAGAAGTCGGGACACTCAAACTGGTTGGGCTGTGCTCCGTAGCCACGACCAAAGGCGCTCACATACTCCCATTGCTTAAGGTCGGCAGACTTGTAGAATCGCATCTCCTTGTCGGCAGACACAATCATATACCAAGCCTTGGCCGGTTCGTAGCGAAACACCTTCGGGTCGCGGAAATCCCTCAATCCATCGAAAGGAGTGAGGATTGGGTTACCCTGATATTTTGTGAATGTGCGACCATTATCCTTACTGTAAGCCATACACTGTATTTGTCCGTTCTTGTCGCTTGCTGATGTATAGAAGGCGATGATGGCATTCTTGCCAAAGCCTGCATTGTTATACTTATCCACCACGGTGCTTCCCGAGAAGATATGTCCGAGTGTGTCGCGGGCTATGGCTGGTTTGAGGTGATCCCAATGCACGAGGTCGCGGCTGACGGAGTGTCCCCAGTGCATGTTTCCCCACTTTGAGCCATAGGGGTTATACTGGAAATAGAGATGATACTCACCGTCCTTATACACGAGTCCGTTGGCATCGTTCATCCATCCATACTGTGGTGTGTGGTGATAGATGGGGCGATAGTAGTCGGTGTTCTTCACATCCCATGTGTTCGAGAGTCGCATCTTCTTGAGTGCGAGGGCATTTCTGTCGATATTGAGCATCTTCACCACTGCTAGTTTGCCTGCGGAAAGTTCGAATGGCACCTCATAGTCAATCCTGTCGATGGCGAGGCGCACGTCCATCCATGTGTCGTCAGCACGTCCGAGGTCGAGTTTCACCTTTGCCTCGCCTCTCTCCTCCTCCACCGGAAGGATGAGATATTTAGTGGGGTTGTCAATCACTACCACTGTTGTGTCGCCTTTATGCTCCACGTTGATTGTCTGAGCATTGGCTGTTGTTGCGGTGAGAGCCGCGATGGCTGCGATAGCCGATGATATAATAGTACGTTTCATGTCTTTATTGTTTTCAGAACTTGATATTTGCTGTGAATTCAACGGTGAACGGACGGAGATAGCTACCCGTCATGAGGCAGTTCTTGATGTCCTTTGCCTCCTCCTTGGTGATAAGTTCAGCACCTGCAATGCTACCCTTGGCACCTGTCTGGTTGAGGAAGTTGACAACTGTGCAACCGAGTGAGAGATGCTTGTTCACGTCCCAGTTCACACCGCCGAAGGTCTCCCAGTGACCATTGAAGTAGTATGCCTCGTTGATGTTGGCGTAGGTCTTGCTGAAGTAGCGGAAACTGGTCCAGAGCTTCAGTTTCGGAGTAATCATGTAGCTTGGGTCAAGTTCGACAAGCACCTGCGGCACCTCTGCCACGATATTTCCCGTAGCGTTGATCTTACCCTCATATCCGTCGCTAAACCTTACCGATGTCTCATACTTCTTATAAGTAGGCTTCTGATATGTGAAGAGAGCGTGCAGCTCAAATCCCTTGAACGGACGCATCACTGCATCTGTTGTCCATCCCCAAGTCTGTATGTCGTATGTCAGCGGTGCTGCCATAATCTCCTGACCGTGCTGCAGGTTGAGCGTAGAGTTGTTGTTGGTCTTTGAGATATATGAGATGAGAGAGGTTAGGCTCAGCCAATTGTTGTTGTAGTAGATACCGACGCGACCGAGCGGAACACTGATTTTGTTGGTGTTAGGGAGTGTAGCGGGCGAGAAATTCTCAAACTTCGGGTGCTGCACGATATAGGTGAAATCGCCGGTGAAACCGAACTTTTCTGTCATCTTATATGTAAGTGCGGCAGTGAAGTCATAGTTCAGCCAGCTATAGTCGAGGTCGGCGGGAGTGATCTTCGTGCCGTCGGCAGCTGTGGCTCCGAGGTGATAGTTGGCGAATCGTCCCACATAGTCGCCAGCCGAGTTTTTCACTGCGGCATTCTCGCCCTTGATGGTCTGCCATTCGAAGCGGGCACCGTAATAGACGTTCAGTTTCTTCGAGATGTCCCAGTCGTGTGTGAAGTAAAGGGCGAGCTTGTTCTCCTTACCCTTGTAGTACTCCGATGCATTCTTATTATAGTCATAGAAATAGTAGTCGCGCTTGTTGGCGTCGTAGAGGCGCACAGCATAGTTGCCGTCGTTGGGCACGCTCTGGTCGTACATTGTGGTGTTCGATGTATAGTCGATGTCATAGAGCCACTCGTTTACACCAATGCGCAGTGTGCTTGTAGAGAACTTCTTGATAAGCTCTGAGGTGAGGAGGAATTCGTCGATGTCGCCCGAATTGAGGCATGACATTCTCGACTGCACATACTCGCCAGTGTAGTTCTCGTGCTTTCCCTCGGGAGTAATCAACATATAATTATATGCCGGATTGCCCTTCACATTCATCAATGACATAGGACTCTGATATACGAGTGCTCCGTGGGCATGGTCATAGCGTGCACTGATGTTCCATGTCAGGCCGTTGTCCCAGCGATACTTGTTTGAGATGAAGAACTGGCTTGAGCGGTTTCCCTCGGCATCGTAGAGTGAAGTTTCCTTGATTTCACCGGTGCGCATGTCCATATATGTCATGTTAGCGTCAACTGGCAAATAAGATGTAGTACCGAGCTTGAACTTGCCGTATTCTTTCACGCTTCCGTCGCCAACATATATAAACGGAGCCGACTGTGTGGCGAAGGTGTAGAGCGGGTGGCTGTTGGAATAGTGATACATGGCTGTCAGTTCACCCTTGCCCTTGTCATAGAGGTGGGTGAGAGCTACCTTATATATCTGAGTGCGGTCCTGATACTGCGAACTGCGAATCTTGAATGTTCCGGGGTCGAAGTCCTGGTACATGTTGGCACTGTAGAACCAGTTTTCACCGATGGAACCGTTCAAATTCAACGAATATTCCTGCTGACCGAAGTGGTTGGCCTTGTAGTTGAGAGAGCCATGGAATCCCTTCTCGCCGAGCTTTGTCCATGAGTTTACGGCATAACCTATGTTACCCGTAGTTATTGCTGTCTCCGATATTTTCAGTAGTCCCACATGACTGTGGCTTGCGTCGGAGCGCCAGTTGGAGTTGACACTGTGAGGATTGGTGGCAAAGGTGACGGGAAGACCGTTTTCCAGTACGTTGACGTCGGCAGACGGCAGACCTATCTGAATCTCGCGAGGTCCGTTGGCACTGGCGGCGTTGAGCATCACGTTGCGGTTGCCCTCTTCCTTGCTGTTGTTCTCACTCTCCTGTGCACTCATATAAAGAGGTGCACACAAGATTGCGGCTGCAATCATAATCTTTGCCTGAGGCAGATTGAAATGCTTTGTTTTCATAAAGGATAATTTTTTTGTTATTTCGATTTCGTGGTGCAAAATTATATCTATTTTTCTTGCAAAACAAGTCTGCGTAGCGTTTTGGTAAGTGGATAGTATAAGATAAAACTTATAAAGTCCTGATTTCCAATTGTATTCCTCAATCTCACTTTACGCCTTTAGTAAATACCCAAGAATACACTTATTCGAAAAAAATTGGAGTTTATAGATAAAAAAAACTAATTTTTCATTGCCAATTAAAAATAAAGACGTATATTTGCAGTCCCAAAACCAAGCATATATATTATGAGA
>JBJEAY010000517.1:0-1654 GCA_051869575.1 Prevotella sp.
TTGGTTCTTACTCGCGAGGCGAGCAAACCAAGGACAGCGATGTTGATATCCTTGTGCTGTTGGACAAGAGTCGCCCTATTGGTCTAAAGTTCTTTGGAATGTGGAACGATTTGGAAGAACTATTAGGGCGTAAAGTTGATTTAGTGTCAGATGGCACACTTCTGCCATTTGCGCAACAATCAGCAGATAATGATAAAATTCTGATTTATGAGAGAGGCAAATAAAGACAATACAAGGTTGGAGCATATCGTTCAAGTCATTGAAAGAATCAAACGTTATACTAATGGTAAGCGTTTTGATGATTTAGTGGAAGATGACATGATGTACTGCGGAAGCCTCCAATAGTTCGGGACAACAGCGTTAATCGCGCCTTTCAAGGTTTACTTTTTTTAGGCACGGATTAACACGTTTTTTATCAAAAAAGACACGGAGGCTGCGCATAAGCCGCAGGCGAGACGCCTGCGCTCCCAGAGGCATCCGCATGATAGGGGACAAAATGACATTAGTATCTTATCTTGAAGTAATCCAATAGCAGCTTGTAATTGTCCTGCGCTGTCAGGCATGTGTCGCGCATGTAGCCATCAACCTTGCCCCAGTGCTGGATGCCGCGATAGTAGAAGAGGCGCAGTTCCTCGGTGATGATAAACGGCACATGGGCACTTTGCAGACATTGCCATAGCAACAGTAATCTGCCAACACGACCGTTGCCGTCCTGAAAGGGATGAATACGCTCGAACATGACGTGGAAATTCAGGATGTCGTCAAACTCCACTTTCTTGATGGCATTGTATTCGCCAATCAAGGATTTCATGCGATTGTGCACATCTTCGGGCAGCACGGTTTCCTCTCCCCCAACCTCATTGGGAAACCGTTTGTAATCGCCCACGGCAAACCATGGCTTATGACTGTCGGAGGTATTCATCTTGAGAATGGCATGAAGCTGTTTTACGTGTGCTTCAGTTATCTTGTCCATTGCATGGTCTATCACATAGTCGATACAACGGAAATGATTGACTGTCTCCATAATGTCATCCACCGAGGTGGTCTCGGTAGTGACGCCAAGGGTGTTGGTCTCAAAGATATAACGGGTCTGCTCCTTGGTCAGGCGACTGCCCTCAATATGATTAGAGTTATATGTAAGGTCAATCTGTGTGCGATGATAGATGCCTCCTTTTAATTTGGAGTCTTTTTCCTCGCGCAAACGAGTTAGCAAGGGGCTCAACTTCGCATTGCCTTTCTTGGGCAACATGGCATCAGATGGAATGTTCCATGTCTTTCCTGTCAGGAATGCACCATCAATTTTCCCGTCAGCACAATACTTACGGGCAGTACGTTCGCTTATGCCATATTTCCCGGCAAACTGGGCAACTGATATATATTCCATAATTCACGCTATTAGCCTCTATCGGCACGTTTTTATTCGCTATTCGGGTGCAAATATACTAATTTTTGCCGATAACGGCAAGTTTTTGGCAAAAAAAAACGATTTGAGCACCACTATCACTCATTATTGCAAATAATCTTTGAAATCCAAAAACATACAAATATGCGGGCTTTTTGTACTAAATCGCATCAAAAAAGCGAGATTTAGTACAAAAAGCTTGCATATTTGGAATTTTACTCGTAACTTTGCACCAGTTTCAAATAACAATTG
>JBJEAY010000518.1:0-1644 GCA_051869575.1 Prevotella sp.
TTCTCAAATATTAGAAAGATATTCAAGCATTTCTATGGTGAAGAAACTGACTTCAATGGATACATAGGGAAATTTCTTTCCAGTAAGCCTTTTAGCTATTCATTGAGAGAAGAACGTTATAAATACATATACAATCGTCTTTCATCTATTACAGGAGGACCGGTATCGTTACTTAAGATTATGATGCCAGAAGAAAGTATTGCTTACAAAACTATTCGGGAAATAGTCCACTCCTTTGAAATTGAAAAGCAGGTTAAAGATGTTATTATAGTAAGTAAAGATAATAAGGAAGTGTTACTATGTCCAGTATTCGTCAAAATTCTGGCAGTAATGATAAGGTTGGGGTTTAATGAAGACGAAATGAAGAAATTGCCTTTGAAAATATTTCAGCAAGCAGAGAACTTGTTTTTTGAATTTGTCGCACCATACATATTAGTGTCAAATAAGGATGAGACAGATATGTCCGTGTTCATTTATAAGAGGGAAGGTAGTTATCAGACAATGTATAAGATAAGATGCAAAATCGATGAAAGAACTGGGAAAGGGCAACGCTGTCAAATGTATGATAATGGTAATGACAATGCAGATAATCATTTTTCATCTATCGTAGATAATGTATTAAAATACATATGCAAATAATCCATATTCTCTGACTCACATTTATTTTGTCGTATGGACTATAAGAATAAATACTATTGGACATTTCGAATTGAGTCGAGCCGATATTATGGTGAAATGGACCCTGACTCTTTAGGCTTCATTACAGAGGAGAACAAGGAGGCATGGCTGCGGTTTATTCAGAATAAGATAAGCGAACTGATGAAGCCCGAGACCATGAATCTGCCTGAGTTCAAGGAGTGCTTGGCGAAAGTTCAGGAAGAGAAACGTAAACGTGAGGAATACGATAGGCGGGAGAAGGAATTGAGGATAAAGCATGCGGAGGAAAGACTACGTAGAAGCAGTATGGAGAAACCGAAGATTGCGTATATTCCCAAAGGTCTGACAGTGGATTACGAAAAGGAATATGGCAGACTGATACAGCAGGAGGTGACGTTTGTGCCCACCGTGGAGGATGATTTCTTGTATCAGTTGCGCTTCTTGGAGCGGTGGTACAAGAAGTCGGTGCCGCAGCTGATTGAGCTGAAGCGTCCCGATGCGGCATTTGCAGTGGCAGCGGAGTTGTGCCGTCAGTTACCGGATTTCGTCTTCCGTAGGGACATCGAGGAGTATCTGAAGCCGAAGAAATCAAGGTTGAGGAAACTCATCGAGGGGGCTTTCTTGGCTCTTGTGGATTCGGTGAAGGCATGGAACAATGACGAGAAACGGCGGTGGGTGTGTGACTTCATCTTCAAGCAGACGAAATATTACCATGATTTCAGAGGATTACAAAAGGAATTGCTTCAAATGAGACCATCTGAGCCTTTTGTCGGTGAGCCTATAGCGGTTGTCCGTGAAAAGAGTGAGGAAGATTTGCTGTTGGAGCGGAAACAGAAGAGGGAGGAACAGCAGAGATTGGAGGCAGAAAAAGAGGCTCGTTCAGTGATACCTCTCAACGAGGACTACGAGACAAGGATATTTGCAAGTAACAACGTTGGTTGGGACTGTGATTTTATAAGTCTTTTGATGCATGAGGAAGACGAGCGC
>JBJEAY010000519.1:0-1643 GCA_051869575.1 Prevotella sp.
CTTTAATTCTTTAATACTTTAATATTTTAATTCTTTAATACTTTAATTCTTATTCACCACCACTTCTCTCACCGCCATGTTGCCTCGTGCAGGCAGCAGTCCTGACTTGAAGATAATCTTCTGACCGATGGGCGACTGCAAGAAATTGGAGAATCCCCATGGGAGTCCCTGTCTTGGGTCGGTGAGCAGGGCATAAATCGTGCGCACCAATGGGTAGTTGCCATTATATATATAATATTGGTAGGGTTTCCAACTGTTCATAGGCGTTGCCTCGTCCAGTCTTGATACCGATACCACTCGTATGTTCTTCTTGAAAGTAACGTTCGTGGTGTCACGAGCGTCGTTGAGCCAGTTGCTACCTATTATACCTATTGCATCCTTGTGGGTGGATACATAATTGATAACCTCTTCGCTCTTTTTCACAGCCTCGATATTCGGACTATTGATAGGTTTGCCGCCCAAGATACTGTCAACACAGAAGTGGACAGTGCTCGACTTCGCATTGTCGAATACAACGTCAAATGTGCCGAGCTTGCTCTGCGGGAATACCTCTTTCCATTTCGTCACTTCGCCGCCAAGGATTCTCTTGATGTCCTTGATGGATATACAGGTGTCGGGATTAGCATTGTTGACAATGAGAGCCAAACCATCGTATGCAATGGGAATGCAGCGTGCGATGAACTTGCGGTCGGCTAAGTTCTTCACCTCGCTTTCTCTCAGTCGTCGTGAGGCAACGGTCAGCCACACCTTGGTCTTCATCAGCATGTTGATGCCGTCGAGCTCATTGGTGTAGATGGGCTTTATCGTCGCCTGTGGGTAAGTGTGCTCAAACACTTCCCTCATTTCTTCTATTATAGGACTGAAACTCTCGTCGGCAGCAAATGACATCGTGCCCGAAGAATAGGTATCAGTTCTACCATTTTTAGGTTTGCTGTGGCATGACCACAACAAACCTAAAATGAGAGTTAATCCAACTAATATGTTGAATGTACGTTTTGTCATAAATTACTGAAGTCTAAATGTTACAGGTACGGTGAACTTCACACGTACTGCACTACCATTCTGCTTACCGGGAATCCAGTGGGGCATTGCCTTAACCACGCGTACGGCTTCCTTGTCGAGTGACGGGTCAACCGACTTAACAACCTGTACATCGGTGATAGAACCGTTACGCTCTACCACGAAGGTCACGATAACACGACCCTGTACTCCATTCTCCTCAGCTACAACAGGATACTTGATGTTCTTGCTAAGCCACTCGAAGAGTGCACCCTGACCACCGGGGAAAGATGGCATCACCTCTACCACGTCGAAGACTTTTGTCTCTTCTTCCTTTGGAGGTTCTGGCTGGGCAATAACTTCCTTGGCCTTGAGCACCTCGCCGCCAGCCTCGTCGTTACCTTTTACGTCGAACGAACCGATGGCAGTCTTGGTCTTGTTGAGGTCTTCCTGGCTCTTGAGCTCCTCTTCGGGCTTAACCTCTGAGTCCTTCTTGATGACAGGCGGTGTGAACTTCACTGAGCTCTTCACCTTCTCAACCACTTTCTGCTCTTCAACCTTAACGGGTGCCTTCTTCTCCACCTTGGCTTCCTTCTTCTGGGCCAACTTGGAGAGCTCGACATCAGTTTCCATAGCTACCTTCT
>JBJEAY010000520.1:0-1639 GCA_051869575.1 Prevotella sp.
ATTCGACTTCAACAATTGGAAACTGAATGACAAGATAGAGATACCCGAATAATCAAATCTTACAGGATTATGAAAAAACGACATATATATAATATAATAAGGTGTAAAGGCAAACCTGCCTTAATGGCTGCCCTTGTCTTGCTCTCGGCTTGTACGGACGACCTGACAGGCGGTGGAGACGCCCTGAGACAGCAACTCGACCTGCAGGCTACCATCGAGCAGGAGAACGTGACGCGTGCCAATGACAACGGCTTTGCCGACGGTGACCAGATTGGAGTGTTCGTGGTGAACTACGCCAATGAGACGACACCTCCCGAACTTCAGCTTTCGGGCAATCATGCCGACAATGTGCGCTTCACTTACGATGACAGTGAATATAAGTGGAATGGTTCTTACCAGATTTACTGGAAGGACAACAAGACACCGATAGACGTGTATAGTTACTATCCGTTTGTCTCCACGCTCACAAGTGTCACTGCACAGCCTTTTGAGGTGGCACAAAACCAGCGCGACACTAACACAGGCGAGAAGATGAGCGGATATGAGAAGAGCGACTTCCTTTGGGCAAAGGCTGAGCATATTGCCCCTGCTGAGGGGACGATTATGCTGAAGCTACGTCATGTAATGGCAGGAGTGGAGGTGACACTCGTTGAGGGTGAGGGCTTTGACGATGGCGAATGGGCTGAGGCAGAGAAGAATGTATTGGTTCAGAACATTGTCATGTCGGGAACGGTGAACCTGAGCAACGGCTCGGTTACTCCAACTGGCAGTGCTGACAATACAAATATCATACCCCAGGAGGCGCAAGGCAAATACCGTGCAGTGGTGTTGCCGCAGACGGTGTCGGCAGGCAAAGCCCTAATGGCTATGACAATCGACGGAAAGTCGATAGCCTACAAGCGCGCGGATGATATGGTGTATTATTCAGGTAAGCTGCATAAGTTCACCTTCGAGGTCAACAAGGCTAATGCCGTGGGCGACTACACCCTTACTCTCTTGTCGGATGCCATCGTTGACTGGGAGAACGACCCACTGTCGCACAACGGTACGGCGCGTGAGTATATCACTGTCCATGTCGAGGAAGGAGAATACCTGGGCGATGTGATACAGCGTATGGGCATTTCAGACCCGAGTCTTATCAAGAACCTGAAACTTACGGGATGTATTGATAATTTGGAAAGCTTTAATTATATCCACAATAACATTCCATACCTTGAGGCCATCAATATGAAGGATCTTCGTACCAAACACATGCGAAGCCATTGGAGTGATAGCGAAGGAGAGGATGCATACGGGCAGCCAAACTTTGGAGATGACTATATACCCGCAGGTACTGGAGGTAATGGCAATACTTCTTGGAAACCAGAGTGTTTTGAAAGTATGGAATTTCTCCAATATGTGGTCTTTCTAGACCATCTTAAAGGTATAGGTGACTTTGCCTTTGCCGGTTGCCCATTGCGTGGTTCGCTTATCTTACCGGAAGGACTGAAGCACATAGGTTCGGATGCCTTTGGAGCATACAAACACAACCCTAACAATCTTACAGGAGAACTGTATATTCCATCATCTGTGGAGTATATTGGCGATAATATCTTTGGTGATTATGATGGCCAGTTATGCTATATTTCAGGTGAACTGG
>JBJEAY010000521.1:0-1637 GCA_051869575.1 Prevotella sp.
TCAGCACAGCCTCGGCAATGGCACCGCCAATCTGCGGTTCCGTCCCTCCGCCAAACTCGTCTATCAGCAGCAATGTCCTGCCATTGCCCTGGCGCATCATGTTCTTCATATTGAAGAGATGACTCGAATACGTACTCAGGTCGTCCTCTATACTCTGCTCGTCGCCGATGTCTATCATCACATTGTCGAACACACCCGTGCACGAACGCTCGCCCACAGGTATCGGCAGTCCGCATTGAAGCATATACTGCAACAGTCCCACCGTCTTCAGGCACACCGACTTTCCTCCGGCATTAGGGCCCGAAATGAGCAGAATGCGCTTCTCGGGAGTCAAGGTTATGTCGAGCGGCACCACCTTTTTGTCGTGCTTCGCCAATGACATCTGCAACAGCGGATGCACCGCCCTTATCCAGTCAATCAGCGGATAGCTCTCCACCTTGGGCTCTATTCCGCCTATGGTCTTTGCCATTTCCACCTTCGCCCTCACGAGGTCAACGTTGCCGAGGAATACATACGACTCCAACAGCTGCGGCACGTAAGGACGTATCTCTGCCGACAACTCCGTCAGAATTCTTATCACCTCCCTGCGCTCCTCAGCTTCCAGTTCGCGCACCCGGTTGTTGGCTTCCACCACCTCAGCCGGCTCCACGAACACGGTCTTTCCCGTAGCCGACTCGTCGTGCACAATACCCTTTATCCTTCTCTTCAGCGTGGGCGCCACGGGTATCACCAGTCGTCCGTCTCTCAGAGTGGGTGTCACATCCTTATCCACGAGTCCCTCGCTCTGGGCCGCGCGTAATATATTATATAAGGTACGCGAGATACTGCCCTCGGTCTTAGCCAAGTTATGGCGTATCTCGGCAAGGGCGGCAGATGCAGTGTCCTTCACCTTGCCAAACTTGTCGATTATCTGGTCGATGCGCCTCACTATGTTGGGGAAGCTCATCACTCCCTCCGCCATGTCGTGCAGCGATGGATAGTCGTAGGTCATACCTCCCTCGTCGTTTCCCTCGCCACGGTTGAACACTGTTAGTATTCCGCATATCGTGTCGAGCGAGCGTCTGAGGTCAAACAGTTCCTGCTCCTCCATGTGCGTGCCTTCGAGTCGCAGTCGGCTCACCGCCTCGCGCATGTCGAAGAAGAAAGAGAGCGGCATAGCGTCCTCCTTCTCCGTCAGCAGTCGGAATTCCCTCACCTGCCTCAGCCACAAGTTCACCTGTGCGCTGTCGCCCGAAAAGCTCACTCCGTCCACCGCTTCCTTGCCCAACGTCGATAGGCATCTCTGCTTGAGCAACTGTCGTATATCGTCGAATCCTATCTTGGATTCAAAATTACTTGGATAAATCATGTTGCAAAATTACACATTATTAGTCAGAATACAAAGAAAAACCATCGAAAATTGCTCTTCACGGGATAAAAAACGACTTAAAAGCATCTTTTTTGCAAAATAATCCCTAAAAAATTTGGTAGTTTCATTTTTTCTCCGTACCTTTGCACCCGCAATCAAGAAACCACGGTTTCCGTCACGCAATTGGAGAGATGGTAGAGTGGTCGATTACAGTAGTCTTGAAAACTACCGTACCGAGAGGTACCGGGGGTTCGAATCCCTCTCTCTCCGCAACCTCAAAAAGAGATCG
>JBJEAY010000522.1:0-1637 GCA_051869575.1 Prevotella sp.
AACACAAAGAAGAAAGAGCAGGACGGGGGAGCGGTAATCCCCCGTCAGGCTCGACCACAAGGAGTGAGGGAGTCGCTCGACCATGTGGAGGTGAAAAACGAGATGCCCGTGCTCTACACGCTGACAGGCACAGTGGGCGCATTGGCCACTGACGTGAGGGTGATGATACACAAGAGGGCAGTGCCGTTGAGTTTGATAATGCTTGTGGTGGGCGACTCGGGCAGCGGAAAAAGCCGTATGGACGAGGTGTTTAACGAGTGGGCATTCGAACTTATTGACAAGAAATGGAACCTGGTGGACGACGAGAAGGAATGGCGTGCCGAGGCTTGGGCAAAACGTAATAACTCCAACCAGAAGGAAAAACCGACATTCCCGATGAGGGTGCAGACGCTGAACACGACAGTGGCTAACTTGGCCGAGAGACTGGAAGCCGTAGGAGCAAAGCATGCCATATCCTATTCGCCCGAGATAGACACCATCTTGACTAAATGGGGGCGGGGCGGAACTAACGATTTCTCAACGATGCTGAGATTGGCATACGACGGAACAAGTTTTGAGCGAGAGGCAAAGAACCTGGATGCCGCCAACGTGCACATACGCAGTCTGCTGTGGAACTGCATTATGTGCGGACAGCCCGAGGCGCTCTATATGCTGATGTCGAACATGACCAACGGACTGCTCTCGCGAGTGGCATTGGCGAAAATGCATGACAATACATACGACCTGTATAAGGAATATAACAACACGCCATTCACGGAAGACGACATACGCAGGATTCATGAGGTGGCACATCTGTTGGGACTGATGAGGGGCACTGTGGTGGTGCCGAAATTGGAGGCAAGAAGCATCAAATGGGCTGACAACGTGTGCATGATGGCTGCAAAGGACGGCAACGACGTGATGGCGAGATGCCGACTGCGCGACCATGTGACGGCTTATCGCATGACGGTGTGCCTGATGCTGTGCGCGGTGGCGGAGAAGCTGATAAGTAAATACGGTTGTGAGGGGGCGGAGAAGGTGCTCATCGATAATCCCGACATCACGGCAGAGATGATCATGGATGAGGAGACACCGGCTATGCTCAAGGCATACGACATCATTGCCGACTATATCCTCGACATGGACATGTTCTACTTCGGCGAAAAGCTGAAGGCGAAATATGAGGACAGAAACTGCCGTTTGATTGGCGAATGTAAGACCTACCGCACTGCCAACAACTCGATATACGAGTGTCTGCCGCCTATGTTCACAAGGGAACAACTGATACAGCAGTGCAAGATGAACAATGGCGACGAACCAACCAAGCAGAAGGTGGCGAGCATGTTGTGCAACTGGAAACGACAGAAGCTGATCGTGAAGCGAAGTGACGGAGGGTATAAGAAATTAAAAAATTAAAGAATTAAAAAATTAAAGAATTAAAGAATTAAAAAATTAAAATATTGCAAAATTGCAAAATTGCAAATTGCAAATTCAGTTTTCAAATGAAGAAACAACGTTCGGCGACCGAAGGGAAAGCCAATGAAGATTTAGACAATATCAGGGCTACGCCTATTGAGGATGTGGCTAAAAGATTAGGAATCGAGGTAGTGCGCCATAAGGCGCTCTGCCCTTTCCATGAGGACAGGCATCCGAGCTTG
>JBJEAY010000523.1:0-9023 GCA_051869575.1 Prevotella sp.
CAAAAGCATGCTTGATAAATTGATAATACAACATAGAATATTCTTCATTCATCTGCTGTCTATTGAGGTACTTTGGAATATATTTATTTTGACGGAAAAATATACGAATTTTTATCAAGTCTTCCTCAAGTAAGTCAAATATCAAATCAACAAGTGACTTATAAGGCTCATACATTCGCTTATTAACCTTTTGCCATTTTATCTCTTCATTCCCGATATTTAATTCAGAAATTTTACTTGTCAATCTCGAAATGACGCTTCTTAAATCCATGGAGCGGATTAGAATTCCCCCATAGAAATTAGAATAGAAAGTTCCTTCGCTATCACTTTCATCACACCAGATGTAATACATCCTTGAAAACTTTTTCTTAGATGTTACTAATCCATTAGTATTCTTTTTATCTAAACTTGGATATTCCATAGCTTTTCAAATTTGAATGCAAAATTACGCATTATTATTGAATTATCCAAGCTTTTCTCAAGAAAAATGGGTTTTATTTAAGTTTTTGACCATTCTCTTAAATAACGGAGTCGCTTATTTAAGTTTTTGGTCATTTTCTTAAATAACCAATGACGGCATCAGAGACCTGGCGGATGTCGGAATCCGTGAGGTAGGGATGCATGGGGAGACTGAGGACGGTGGTGCTCAGGAGGGAGGAAGTAGCCCCCTCGCAGATTCCCCCTTGGGGGAGGAGATTGGCAAAGGCGGTTTGGGCGTGCATGGGGGTGGGATAATACACCATGGAGGGGATGTCGAGCGACTTGAGGTGCTGCTGAAGGGCATCGCGCTGCTCACGCGAGGCGAGACGGATGGTGTATTGAGCCCAACTGCTCTGATAACCCTCGGGGATTATGGGGGTAATCACCACATCGGAGAGGAGGGAGGTGTAGAGCGCGGCGGCACGATTGACTGCCTCCAACTCATAGTCGGCGAAGGCACGGAGCTTCACCTGGAGTATGGCTGCCTGAAGGGTGTCGAGTCGGGAGTTCATGCCTATGCGCACATTGTCGTACTTGAACGTGCCCTTGCCATGCACACGATAGGAGTCGATGAGCGCAGCCCACTCGTCGTTGTCGGTGAAGACAGCTCCTCCATCACCATAGCAGCCAAGGGGCTTGGCGGGGAAGAAGGAGGTGGTGGATATGTCGCCGAAGGAACAGGAACGACGACCATTAATGCTGCCGCCAAATCCCTGAGCTCCGTCTTCGAGAATGAGGAGATGACACTCATCACAGAAACGACGGAGGGAGGGATAGTCGGCGGGAAGTCCGAAGAGATCTACTGCCACCACAACACGGGGACGAAGGCGACCCTCGGAGACTACACGGTGGTAGGCTGAACGCAGCGACTCGACGGAGATATTGAAAGTGTCGGGACTGACATCTACAAAGACGGGGGTGGCTCCTTCTAACGACACTACCTCAGCTGAGGAGAAGAAGGTGAAGTCGGGAACGAAGACGGCATCGCCCTCGCCCACTCCCCATGCCTTGAGGGCAAGGGTGAGGGCATCGGTGCCATTGGCACAGGTGAGACAATGCTTTACGCCGACATATTCGGCGAGCTGGGCCTCGAGTTCCTTGACTTGGGGACCCATGATATACTTGCTGCTTGAGGCGACGGTGAGCATGGCGGCGTCGATGTCGCTCTTCAAGGCAAGGTATTGCTTGTTTAAATCTCTAAAGTTCACGTTGAAAAAAATTAGAAATTAGGAATTAGTGATGAGGAATGAGGAATTAGGAATTAGGGATGAGGAATTAAGCTCGCGGTAGGTGCGGCCACAGGTGCACTCGAGATTAGTGTCGAGACGCTTGCCGCACTCACACACCCAACCAATGCGACGGGCGGGAACACCTGCCATAAGGGCATAGTCGGGGACATCACGGGTTACTACCGCTCCGGCTGCTATGAGGGCGGAACGACCAACGGTGTGACCGCATACAACGGTGCTATTAGCCCCAAGCGACGCTCCCTCCTTTATCAATGTCTTGGCATAAACACCATGCACGGGGAAATGGGCACGGGGCGTGGTGACGTTGGTGAAGACGCACGAAGGACCACAGAAGACATTGTCCTCAATCTCAACACCCTCATACACAGACACATTGTTCTGTATGCGCACACCATTGCCGATGCGCACATTATTGCCGATGTTGACATTCTGACCCAAGCTGCAACGGCTGCCAAGAACCGCCCCACTCTGGATATGGCAGAAATGCCATATCTTGGTGCCCTCGCCTATCGTGACCCCATCATCGACATAACTCGACGGATGGACATAATACTTTTGCTCTGACATAACGGCGCAATTAGAGTCGCTCGACATTAGAGCAGTCGTTGATGTTCTTGCTCACATTCTTGGTGTCGAAGATGGCCTTGGCATGCTGCTGCACAAAGTTGTAATCGACATTGCTGTGAGAGGCTGTGACGATGACAAGGTCGCTGCCTTCAATAAGCTCGGCGGTGAGTGAGGGTTCGCCTACATACTCCTTGCCATGATGGCGGAAACAGGGAATATAGGGGTCGAAGAAGACTACATCTGCCCCTTCGTCGCGCAACTTGTCCATGACTCGGATGGCGGGCGACTCGCGATAGTCGTCGATGTCCTGCTTATATGCCACACCAAGCACAAGCACACGACTGCCATTGAGCGACTTGCGGAAACGGCGGTTGAGAATGTCGCCGGCACGGCTGACGCAATACTCGGGCATGCGGTCGTTGACCATCATCGACGCCTCGATCATGGAGGTGTGGAAACCATATTCACGAGCCTTCCAAGAGAGGTAATAGGGGTCGAGGGGAATACAATGACCACCCAATCCCGGACCGGGATAGAAGGGAGTGAAACCGAAGGGCTTGGTCTTGGCTGCCTCGATGACCTCCCAAAGGTCGATGTGCATGCGGTTGCACAGGATGGCAAGCTCGTTGATGAGTCCGATGTTGATGTTGCGATAGGTGTTCTCGAGTATCTTGGTCATCTCGGCAACCGCGGGAGACGAAGCCCGGAACACACTGTTCTGCAGAACTGCCTCGTACATGGCGGAGATGACCTCGGAAGCATCGGAGCCGAGTCCGCCAACCACCTTAGGCGTGTTCTTGGTCTTATAGACGGCATTGCCTGGATCGACGCGCTCGGGAGAGAAACCGAGATAAAAGTCGTCGCCACACTTAAGTCCGGTGGATTCGAGAATAGGCTTGATAAGCTCCTCGGTGGTGCCGGGATAGGTGGTGGACTCGAGCACCACCATCATGCCACGATGAAGATACTTGGCTATCGACTCGGCTGAGGAGCGCACATAACTGATGTCGGGCTGCTGATGGGCATCCAACGGTGTGGGAACACAGATGGCGACAAAATCTACCTCGGAAATGCGACTGAAGTCGGATGTGGCCTGAAGCATTCCCTTCTCCACCAACATCGAGAGATCGCTATCGACAACATCGCCGATATAGTTGTGACCTGCATTAACAAGGTCAACCTTGGACTGCTGAACGTCGAAGCCAATGGTCTTGAATCCGGCCTTGGACTTCTCGACTGCAAGGGGCAGGCCTACATAGCCCAGGCCCACTACGCCGGCTACTATCTCGCGGTCGGCAATCTTCTTTAATAGTTCTGATTTCATTTATTTATTCTATAATTATTCTTTGTTTAGAGATGTCCATTCAGTTATTTGCCCCCCCCATGGCCATAATAAGAGCCGTAGCCATAACCATAACGATAGCCGTAGCGGTAGCCATAGCGACCACCCTGGGTGGTTGTAGCATTGAGAATGACGGACATTGACTTGAAGCGCTTCTCCTTATACATCGTCTCAAGTTCGTCGAGCATAGAACGCTCGAGCACTCCGGCACGCACAACGAAGAGGGTGCGGTCGGCTGATTTCTCGATAATCTGGGTATCTACAACGATATCCACTGGCGGACAGTCGATGAAGATGTAGTCGTAGAGTGGGCGCAACTGCTCGATGAGCTTGGGGAACTTGTCGTCCTCGAGCAACTCGGCGGGGTTGGGAGGTATCTTGCCGATGGGGAGGACGTCGAGTGTGGGATAGTCGGGATGGGTGACTATCACCTTGCGCACGTCGTGCTCGCGACCTGCAAGGATGTCGGACATACCCGAGGCAGGATTGCCTACATAGGCTGAAGACGAACCGTGGCGCAGGTCGCCGTCGATGACGAGTACACGTTTCTTTTTGATGGCAAAACTGATGGCAAGGTTAACCGTGATGAACGACTTGCCGCTGCCGGGATTGAATGAGGTGAAGACATAGACGTTCTTGGTGCGATCGGACGACGACATGAAATCGATGTTGGAACGCAGCACGCGGAATGCCTCGTTGGCAATGTCGCGACTGCCCTCGCTGACGACGATGAGCTTCTTGTGTTTGAATTCCTTGTCTTTCTTCCATCTTCTGCCTGAAACAACTGACGGTATCTCGCCGACAAGAGATGGAGAGAGATTCTCGAGATCCTTGCGGCCGCGCACCTTGGTGTTCATGTTCTCGCGGGCTATGATGACAACTGCTGGAACAAACAGACCGACGAGAAGGGCGGCAAAGAGAATGGCAAAACGGCGGGGGGATGTGGGCTCCTTACTGCCGTAGGGGGCGGTGATGACACGGGTGTTATAGGCTGTGAATGCCTGTGAAAGCTCATTCTCCTCACGCTTTTCAAGAAGATAGAGATAGAGTTGCTCCTTCACCTTCTGCTGACGCTCGACTGAGAGCAAATACTTGGCCTGACCGGGATTGGAAGCCAACTTGCTGGTGGCTACTGACTCCTGACGACGTATGCCGCCCATCTGCGAACGGAGGGCAAGGATGTGATTGTCGATGGTCTGGAGAATGGAGGTCTGCATGGCAAGCAACTGCTGGGCGGCATCCTGCACCAAGGGGTTGCGCTCGCTACTATTGGCCAAGAGACTGTTGCGCTCCAACACCTTATTATTATATTCATTGATCTGACTGACAAGAGCGGGATTGTCCATCACTGAATTGGCGGGAACAGTCTGGTCGATATGACGCGACGAGAACTGTGAGCGGATGGCCTGGACAGTGGATAGCTGACTGTTGAGCATAGTGATGGAGCGGGCGTTCTCTGCCGACTGGTTCATATAGAGCCTTGAGGTCTCGGCCACGTCGGGAAGGAGATGGGCACTCTTATATGAAGAAATGTCGTTGTCAACATGACCAAGCTCGCTCTCGATGACTCCAAGTCGCTCGCTGATGAAGCGTGAGGTGGACACAGAGATGCGGTTCTTGTCCTCAACCCACTTCTCATTATACACGGCTATGAGGGTGTTGAGAATGTCGATGGCCTTGCGCCCTGAGGGGTCGTCGATGGAGAGATCGACAATGGTGCCCTCCTCATTGCTGAGCTGGGCTCGAAGACGCGACACATAGTCATCGGTGATATCGTCGATGTCGGGATGGGTATAGCGCACGGTGGTGCCTGCCGAGAGGTCGTTGCAATACTTGGTGCGATTGACAACTACCATGCCCACGGGAGTCTGTATGGACTTACCCAAATGACCGCGGCACTCGTCGGAATAATCGTCAAGGGCTGTGCGGAAATCGGTAATAAGGACATTGCCGTCGGCATCGACATTGAGGTCGAAGCGCACGGGATAGCCCACACTGCTCTTCAAACTGACCGAATAGGGCGACGTGCCATAAAGCTCGATGCGCTTGAGACCCTCGCGCACACTATACACCTCGTCGAGATGGAGACGGCGCACTACCTCTATCATGAGGGTGCGCGACTGAAGCGTGGTTATCTCGTTGTTGATGTTGGTGTTGTTGCGGAATATGCCAAGGTCGGAGAAATCACTCGCAGAAGGACCCGAAGAGCCTTTCTTGGAGTCTTCCTTGACCAACAACGACGCTGTGCGGGTGTAGCTCGAAGGGGTGCTCATCAGATAGAGCACTGCCACTCCTATGCACAACACTAAACTTACGGCAAACCAATGCCAACGGGGACGGAAAAGACCCCATAAATCCGTGATACGGATGTAATCATCGGTGGTTTTGGACACCGATCTTTTCTTTTCTATCATAAATAAGGTTAGAATGTATTAAATAATCACAATAATTCGATATATTCGTCTTTCACATACACACTTATGGCCAAAAAATGAGGTAATTCGATTATCAATTGCTTACGGGTGGTGCCACGGGTGCGAAGGAGAAGGCCTTCAAGCCCAGAGAGTGGACCACCAATGATGCGGATAGGACAATTGCGCGCCGACTGAGGGATAGAAGAAACGGAGAAAAAACGTGTCTCATCGGAGTCCTTGTTGGCTGCAATGAAATCCTCCATCAACTTATCTGGCACTACTATCGGAGAGACCGGACGGACTCCATACTTGAAACGGAACTGAAAAAATGAGCGCGAATGGATGAGCGACTCTATGGGCTTACGCTCGCCATAGATGAAGAAGAGGTCAGGCAGATAGGGACGCTCAATGATTGTTACCTTTCCATCGGAGTCTTGCTTGGGCTTCTTGACAGTGGGGGTGTAGGTGCGGAAGCCCTTATTCGCCAAATCCTCGTAGGCGAAAACCTTGGTGTGACCTCTATGGAGATCACGCATAACATACCATTCCTTCTTGGGCTCTTTGGCGTGATTGTTATCTGAAGTCATAATTATAATGTCACTTTAAGAAAAGGGCATATTTCCAATTCCTATTTTCATGTATTTCACTCTGATTCCCAAAGGGTTATCAAGAAAGATACACAAAAAAAGTTATAAATGATATGGATGGATAATGCCCATCTATCTATAAATCGGGTGCAAAGATAATACTTTTTGCGCAAACAAAAAAAAAAAAAATAGAAAATTTGTTAATTACGCGGAGAAAATGATATGATTATTGATTATTGATTGCTGATTAATAAATAATCACTTATCAATAATCAATAATCAGCAATCAATAATCAGCAATCAATAATCAATAATCAATAATCAAACGGTGATTTCGCCCGAACCATAGCAGCGGTGGTGACGCTCGTCATAGACCACACAGAACTGGCCGGGGGCTACGCCGTGGATTTTCTCCTTGCTATGGATGATATAGGAATTATCTCCTGTGGGCTCCACCGTAGCCTCGTGCCACTCGGGAGTGTGGCGTATCTTGAAGGTGACGCGCTCGGGAAGGGAGGGGACGGTGAGGTAATGAAAGTCGTGGATGGGGAACGACTGCTTGTAGGCAGTCTGAGGGTCGTAGCCATGTGACACATAGAGGATATTGTTGGTGACATCCTTCTTGACAACAAACCACGGACCACCACCGAAGCCGAGTCCCTTGCGCTGACCGATGGTGTGGAACCACAAACCCTTGTGGCCACCAATGCGGCGACCGGTCTCCAAATCAACGACATCTCCGGGATTGTCGCCAAGATAACGCTCTATGTAATCGTTGTAATTAATCTTGCCGAGGAAACAGATGCCCTGGGAGTCCTTGCGGCGGGCATTGATGAGATGTTCGCGCTCGGCAATGGCACGCACCTCGTCTTTCATATAATGACCGATGGGAAAGAGGGCTTTCTCCAACTGCCAGTCGTAGATCTGGGCAAGGAAGTCGGTCTGGTCCTTCACGGGGTCGGGACTGGTGGTGAGCCATTTCTTGCCGTCGATAATCTCGGTCTGGGCATAATGGCCAGTGGCTATGAGGTCGTAGTCGTGACCACGCTTCTCGTGGAATGCCCCAAACTTGATGAGACGATTGCACATGACGTCGGGATTAGGGGTGAAGCCTGCCTTCACCTTCTCCATGGTATATCGGGTGACATTATCCCAATACTCGCGATGGCAATCCACCACCTCCAACCGGCATCCATAGCGATGGGCAACGGCTGTAGCCATCTCGAGGTCTTCCTCGGAAGAGCAGTCCCACTCTTCCTTCTCCTCGGGACCAATCTTGATATAGAAACAGTCGGGATGAAGTCCCTGGCGTACCAATTCATATACTACCACGGAACTGTCAACACCTCCCGACAATAATACTGCAATCTTCTTCAATCCGTTAATATTTTAATATTTTAATTTTTTAATATTTTAATTCTTTAATTTTTTAATTTCCGAAGGACTTTAATTCTTTAATTCTTTAATTCTTTAATTTCGTAAGGACTTCAGTCCTTACGATACTTCCCCTCCTCCTTGTCGTCGAGCATACTGAGATACGACTGATAGCGGCTGGCGGCAATGTAGTGATCCTCGACAGCCTTGAGCACGGCGCAACCTGGCTCGTGGGTGTGAGTGCAATTGCTGAAACGGCAGTCGCGCGAGAAGCGGAATATCTCCTTGAAATAACCAGTGAGTTCCTCCGGCTCGATATTGAATGTGCCGAATCCCTTGATACCAGGTGTGTCGATGATGTATCCGCCCGAGGGCAGGGGCAGCATCTCACTGAACGTGGTGGTGTGCATACCCGTGTTGTGGGCATCGGAAATCTCGGCTGTGCGGAGATTGGCATCGGGCAAGAGACGGTTGATGAGAGTCGATTTCCCCACCCCACTATTGCCACTGAGCACGGTGACCTTGCCCTCAAGCAACTGCATCACTGCCTCCACGCCGTCTCCTCGCTCTGCCGAGATGGAGCGACATTCATAGCCCACAGTCTCGTAGAGATTAATCATCATGTCGAGATAGCGCAGTTCGTCGTCATCGAGGATGTCCACCTTATTAAATATAAGGATGACCGGTATGCGATATGCCTCGGCAGAGGCAAGGAAGCGGTCGATGAAGGTGGTGGAGGTCTGGGGATAATTGACCGTGACCACCAGCATTGCCTGATCGACATTGGCGGCAATAATATGACTCTGCTTGGAGAGATTGGACGCCTTGCGGATGATATAGTTGCGGCGGTCGGCAATGTCGGTGATAAAGGCAGTGCCCTCGTTGTTGGGCACAATAGTGACATGGTCACCCACTGCCACGGGATTGGTGCTGCGGATGCCCTTGAGGCGGAAGTTGCCCTTTATCTTACAATCGATAAGCTGGCCACCGTCGTCGGTCTTGACGGTGT
>JBJEAY010000524.1:0-1633 GCA_051869575.1 Prevotella sp.
GTCTGGCGTGCTCCCTCAACAAGCAGTGCCCTATTGTCGTGAAGGAAGAAATCACGCATCTCCTTTTCATTCTTTCTTGCTATCATCGCCTTATTTACATTATGTTGCAATTCGGCTGCAAATATACTAAAAATTATGCAAACCAGATAATGGAAAGACAGAAAATTACACTTTTCCAACACTTTTTCCTTGATTTCTTACACTTTTCCAACACGATTTACCCTTATTTCTTACACTTTTCCAACACTGAGGCATGGATTATATGGGACAGTATATGGTTACGGCAGAAAAAGGAAGACGGAATAACATACCTGCCGTTGTATATGACACCACTCTTATAAGTGTCGAGATACGCCTATGCCACCCGATATTGAGTGGGGGTCATCCCCGTATGGGCCTTGAAGAAGCGGACGAAGTGCTGGGGGTATTCAAAGCCGAGCTGCATACTGACTTGGTTTACGCTGAGGCTGCTGTTATCGAGCAACTGCTTTGCGGCAGTGAGCAGGCGGTCGGCAATGATGTCCTTGGCAGTTCTGCCGGTCTCCACCTTTACCAGTGTGCCGAAGTAGCCGGTGGATAGGCAGCACTTGTCGGCGAAATAGGTCACAGTGGGCAGTCCCTCGCGGCTTGCCTGTGTCTGGATATAGTCGGTTAGCAGCCTTTCAAACCGTCTTACCACATCATGGTTGATCTCCTCGCGCGTCACGAACTGGCGGTCGTAGAAACGCAGGCAATAGTTGAGCAGCAGTTCGATGTTCGACACAATCAGGTCGCGGCTATGCTTGTCGATGGAGCGGTGAAGTTCCTGTGATATCATGTCCAATACGCCACGGAATATCTCAATCTCACCAGCCGACAGATGCAGGGCCTCGTTGCTTGAATAGGAGAAGAACTCGTATTTGTCGATGTTTCTTCCCAACGAGCTTCGGGCCAGCAAGTCGGGATGGAACACCAGTGCCGTCCACTTGGGGAATTGCACGCCGGGCATTGGTTCTACATGTACGTTCTGACCTGGCGCAAAGGTCGTGACGGTCATTTCGTCGAAGTCGTATTTCGTTCTGCCGTAAGAGAGCTTGCAACTCTTGTTTTCTTTCAGGAAGATGGCATACAGACCGTATCTTACAAGACATTCCTCAACCTCTTGGGACTTGTCGTAGAGTGCAACGCTCACCAAGGGGTGAAGCGTCTCAAACCCATATTGCTCATTAAACTGCTGTACAGTATCTAAACGTATTTCTTGCATAGTGCGTTCATTTATATTTTTCGGGAGACAAAAATACGACATTCTTTTCTGTCTGCCAAATATTCTTTAGCCAAATCGATGATTTTTAACGCGATTTGGCTAAAGAATAGCTTATACTATATCTATTGTCATTTATGGTTCACCCCATTATATTCGTCATCACTGACTGGCTCAAGCCACTCGTTGGAAGCATTCTCACCTGCAACCTCGAAGGCAAGGTGGGCAAACTCGCCAAGCTGTGTGCGGCCTGCCGTCTGTACGATCTTTTTCTGTGCCATAACGTTGATGGTAATTGCTGTTAATAATGTGAATATAATTTTTCTTCTCATATGATTTATTCCATAAAGTTGTTTATGTCTCCCAAACTTTTCTCATCGGCACGGTTCAGCA
>JBJEAY010000525.1:0-1632 GCA_051869575.1 Prevotella sp.
TCTAGATCCTCAAATGAGAAAAGGCTGTTGTCCAACTCCACTGTTTCCTGATTGCTGGCAAATGCCGACATGTCATCAGTGTCAACTCCATAGCGTTCAGCCATATTCTTTCTGAAGTCAGAGTTCATGACAACGTTACGGTTGAAGACGTACGGCTGGAACTGTATGACATCAGAACATCCTTCTACACATCCACTGCGATAGAGAGTGACAGGATGAGAAACGTCAACATCGGCAATGTCCACATACTTCTCTTCGAACACATCCTTGGTGAGAGCGAAGGTTTGCCCATTACCGTCTGTTGAAGTATATTCAATATGGAAATCGTTGATGCGGTCTTCCCATGTGCCCATAAACAGCAACAGATGATTGCCCAACTCGAATGACTTGTTCACACCACGGGTGAAGGCAAGCACCGTCTCGTGTTCGTAGGTGTAAGGACGCTCGGTATAGCTGTCGCACAACGACAGGGCACCGTCGGCGGCAAGTGACTGCACTGTCACAGTATAGTTCTTGTTTTGCAGTCCTGAGATGACTGTCTGAGTGACATCAGGCTCCAGTTCCTGACGTATCGTATCCCCATCGCTGACACACTTCACTATGATGTTCTTCACAGTAGGGTCGTTACTCAGAGTCCAATTTACCCTCAGACATTCCCATCCGGGTTTAACACTGATATCAGTGCATCTGCCGGCATATCTTATGGGGCCGTCACCGGCAAAATCCTTATAAGTATCCTCCAGACTGTCGCAGGAGAACAAAGTGGCTACCAGAGCCAACATATATATCAAAACCTTATTGTTCATAGCTGCTTATTTCTTTACGTAAATTTCCAATTCCTGCATAGTAACATACTGCTCAGTGTTTCTGAACTGATCATACTGTGTGTCGAATGTCTTTACAGGCACCACCTTAACGTATCTGTACTTTGTATCGCTCAGAGGCAAAATCACCTCTATATAGATAGGGTCAACGGCATCCACCTGCTCGTAGGTCAGCTTGGAAAGGCGGTTTACGAGGTTGTCCCTTGACCACCACACTGTGCCCGAGCCGTCGGCAGGCTCTGAGAAGTTGCCCAATTTGGTCCATGTCTCCTTGTCGTTGGAGCCATACACATCCACATCGCACGGCAATGTGTCAACATAGTTGTATTTCCATATCGGAATGCTGTATAGATCCTTGCACTTCAACTGTGTATAAATCCTAACCGTGGCAGGCACGCGCTGTTCGCGCAGGTCAACAATAATATCTCCACCAAAAGCATAAGGTCCCATGACAAAGGTGTAGTAATCCTTAAAATCGTCTATCACCACAGCTCTCAATCCCTTGGTATCTCCATCGGTGAGGTATTGTATTCCGAGTTTGTTTTCTTCGCTCTCGTATGATAACGGGCACTCGATATCGATATTCTTGCCATCCACTTGTTCAGTAGGATATGATGGAATGTCGCTCCAAACCTGCTGTTTGACGAAATATCCGCGGAAATCCTCTGTCTTCACCATAATGGTGTTCTTGTCGAGCTGCTGCTGCAAGGTAAAGTATTTCTTTGCATCTCCCTTTGCCAGCGTGATGGAGCCAAGGAGCAGAGTGTCTGTCTTATGAGTATTAGGATTCACTCCTACATAAAAGATA
>JBJEAY010000526.1:0-8993 GCA_051869575.1 Prevotella sp.
ATTTGTGGTGGCAATACTGGCGGTAACGTCAGTATTTGCCCAAAAGAAACCGATGAATGAGTTTATCGACGAACTGATGTCGAAGATGACTCTCGAAGAGAAAATCGGTCAGCTGAATCTCCTGCCTGGACATGACATTACCACAGGAGTAGTCATTAACAGTCCGTTGGCACAACTTACTGCCGAGGGAAAACTCGGTGCGATTCTCAACGTCAAGGGACAGGACAAAATCAAGGAGTTGCAGCGCATAGCTGTCAAGAAGAGCCGTCTTGGTATTCCATTGCTCATTGGTCAGGACGTTATCCATGGCAACCAGACTGTATTCCCAATTCCATTGGCACAGGCATGTTCATGGGATATAAAAGCCATTGAGAATGGTGCGCGCATTGCCGCCAAGGAAGCTACTGCACAGGGTATCAACTGGGTGTATAGTCCGATGGTGGATATTGCCATCGACCCCCGTTGGGGACGTGTGGCTGAGGGAGCAGGAGAGGACCCGTTTCTTGGCAGCCGCATTGGCGAGGCTCTCGTCAGAGGCTATCAGGGCAACTACGGCAAGGAGAGCGCAATGGCTTGTGTGAAGCATTTCGCCTTGTATGGAGCTGCCGAGGCAGGACGTGACTACAACACCGTGGATATGAGTCGCGTCAGGATGTATAATCAGTATCTTGAGCCATATAAGGCAGCAGCCAAAGCTGGTGCTGGCTCGTTTATGTCGTCATTCAATGTGGTAGATGGCATCCCCGCCACTTGCAACCGTTGGTTGCTCACCGACCTTCTGCGCAATGAGTGGAAATACGACGGATTCGTAGTTACCGACTACGGTTCAATCAACGAAGCTATTGTTCATGGTATCGGCGACCAGTCAGTTACATCTGAGCGTGCATTGAAGGCAGGAACGGATATGGATATGTGCTCCAATGCTTTCATTGCCCAACTTGCAGGCCTATTGCAGACGGGACGCATATCACAGTCGGATATTGACACAGCATGCCGTAGAGTGCTCGAAGCCAAATACAAGCTTGGACTCTTTGATGACCCCTATCGTTTCTGTGAGCCCAAGCGTCTGAAGACCGACCTCTATACCGATGAACACAGAAAGGCGGCAAGGGATATGGCGGCAGAGACGTTTGTGCTGCTTAAGAATGAACATCTTCTTCCTTTGAAGAAGCAAGGAAAGATTGCCCTTATCGGCCCTCTTGCCGACAACCGCTCGAATATGGTGGGCTGCTGGTCAACGGGCGACACTCCCGAACTCTATTCTACATTGAAGGAAGCCATGGAGCGTGCCGTTGGCGACAAGGCTCAGGTGCTCTTTGCCCAAGGATGCAATATCTATGCTGACGAGGCTACGCAGAATGGAGCCACATTCGGTCGTCCTATCCCCCGTGTGGATGATGCTCAGGCAAAGGCAGAGGCTCTTCGTGTTGCTGCCGAGGCTGACGTGATTGTTTGTGCCATGGGCGAGATGGCGGAGATGAGCGGTGAGAGCTCGTCGCGTGCCGACATTTCCTTGCCTTGCGTGCAGATGTCACTTCTGAAGGCTCTCGTGGCTACTGGCAAACCTGTGGTGTTGCTCAATTTCTCAGGTCGTCCTACCATTATGTCGTGGGAGGCGGAGAATGTGCCTGCCATACTCAATGTATGGTTTGGCGGTTCTGAGACAGGCGATGCCATCTGTGACGTACTCTTCGGCGACAAGTCTCCTTCGGGACATCTCACTATGACTATGCCTAAGGCTCTTGGTCAGATACCTATTTATTATAATCATCTCAACACTGGTCGCCCTGTGCCTGAAGGAGCGAAGGAGTATCGCAAGTATCAGAGCAACTATATCGACGTGCGCAACGATCCTCTCTATCCTTTTGGATATGGTCTGAGCTACACCACATTTGAATACGGCAAGCCAAGATTGAGTGGCACCACTATGAATGCCGATGGCACGTTGACTCTTTCCGTCAATGTGAAAAACACTGGCAAGTATGATGCCGACGAGGTGGTTCAGTTGTATATCCGTGATGTGGCAGCCTCTATCAGCCGTCCTGTTAAGGAGTTGAAGGGCTTTGAGCGCATATCGTTGAAGGCTGGCGAGAGTCGCGATGTCAACTTCACCATCGATGTTGATATGCTCAAGTTCTACAACAGTGACCTGCAGTTTGTTGCAGAGCCAGGTGACTTCGAGGTAATGGTGGGTGGCAATAGCCGCGATGTTCAGAGCCTTAAATTCTCACTGCAATAATACGTAATGATTTAGCCGATGACAAGAAGACTGTATTTTGTCATTCTGTTTCTTTCGGCATTTGCGCTCCAAGGCGTTGCCGACAATGAAGAACTCTATAGAAGCCTGGACGAAGCAATCGTCCAGGCTCCGGAGTTTGTGAAGAAGCGCGAACAACGCATAGAGAATATTAAGCATAAGCTCTCTGAGGTTAAGGACATTGAGATGCGCTATCAGCTCACCCGTCAGCTTTACCATGAATACATGCCATACAAGAGTGACTCCGCAACAAAATATATCTCCGACGCAATCATTCTTGCTGAACGGATAGGTAATAAGTCATGGCTGTGTATGAACAAGGCTCAGTTGGCTTTTCTTTGTTCATCAACAGGTCAGTATGTCGAGTCATTAAGCATCCTCTCTACAATCGACACCACGGGTGTTGACCGCGAGGCATTAGGACAATATTACAGATCCCTTGTTCACGTTTATGGTGAAATGGGATATTACAGCAACATCCAGAGTTTGAGGGAACAGTATTTTGCCAAGCAGAATGAATATATCAATGTGATATATAATATTCTGCCCCAAGAGCATGATTTCTATCTCCAACGAAAGGAACAAGAATATTATAACAAGAAAGACGTAGAGAGTGCCTTGAGATATAATGACATGCGTATGGCAAGAACACAGTCAGACACTCATCAGTTTGCCATTGTGGCGTTCTATCGCAGTATGGACTTGCGTTTGGTTGGACGTGATGAAGAAGCCATGGCATGGCTTGCCAAGTCGGCTCTCAGTGACGTGCGCAATGCAGTGATGGACCAAGGATCATTGTGGGAGCTTGCAAATCTTCTGTCTCAGAAAGGGCATTTGGAGCGTGCCCGCTTGTATATCAACTTTGCTTGGGAGTGTGCCAACACATATAGTACTCATATGCGCAGTTGGCAGATTTCTCCCATTTTATCGAGTATCGACCGTGAATACCAGCATGAGATAGAGCATACAAACTCAATGCTTACAATAATGACTATTGCCGTCAGCATTCTGATGTTAGGCCTGGTGGTTTTATTGCTTTATGAATATCGTCGCCGCCGTCAGCTCAAGGATGCCCATAATGAACTCAGCGACAAGAATTTGCAAATGAAGAACCTTAACGACGAACTTTTGCAGGCAAATCTCACTCTTGATGACACCAATCGCCAATTAAAAGCCATCGTGAGCCAGCTCAACGAGCAGACGAGGGTAAAGGAAGTGTATGTGGGACGATTTATGAGTCTCTGCTCTGAATATATTGACAAGATTGACGATTTCCGCAAGCGTGTCAACCGAATGGTCAAGGGCAGGGAATATGAAGAGCTTTACCGCATGACAAAGTCAACGGAGATGAAGGCGCAGGAGATAGAGGACCTATGTGCCAATTTCGACAATGCCTTCCTTCATCTTTTCCCCAATTTTATAGCCGACTTCAATGCCCTTCTTCTTCCTGAAGAACAGATTGTAGTGGAGGGTGAATACAAACTCAACACCACTCTGCGCATCTTCGCCCTCATCCGTCTTGGTATTGACGACAGTTCGAAAATTGCCAAATTCCTGCATTATTCAGTCAATACCATTTACAACTATCGTGCCCGCGTAAAGGGAATTGCAGTCACCCATCGTGATGACTTCGAGGTGAGGGTTAAGCAGATAGGTATGTAAGTTTCGTCTGTTAATATATTATTTATATGAAGATAGCGATAATAGGAGCTGGGGCAGCTGGATGCTTTGCGGCGATAGAGATAAAGAGACGATGCCCGGAGGCGGTGGTCACTGTGTATGAGAGTGGACGCAAGGCATTGGCTAAGGTGGCTGTGACGGGTGGCGGAAGATGCAATCTCACCAACTCGTTCAATGGTGTGCGCAGCATCGAGGCAGTTTATCCGCGTGGCGCACGCCTGATGAAGCGACTGCTCAGGGAGTTTAGTCATGAGGATGCATACGAGTGGTTTGAGCGCGAGGGCATTAGGCTGACCACGCAGGAGGACAACTGCGTCTTCCCCGTGTCGCAGGATGCCATGGAGATAGTGGATAAGCTGCTGTGGCTGATGCGCAGGCATGGGGTGGGGTTGAAGACTGGACATCGTGTGGAGAGGATAACGCATGATGACGGATATACTCTATGCTTTTCTAATGGAGACAGGGTTGAGGCTGACAAGGTGGTGGTTACCACTGGCGGCAGTCCTAAGCTCAGCGGACTGAGGATGCTCGACGGCTTGGGGCTTGACATTGTTGATCCGGTTCCGTCGCTGTTCAGCCTTTGCCTTTCCGATAATCCCATTACCAGCATGACTGGCACAGTGGTAGAGGATGTGCATACAAGCATTGTCGGCACAAAGATGAAGGCCGAAGGTCCGCTGCTTATTACGCATTGGGGACTTAGCGGTCCCGCCATCCTTAAACTCTCGTCCTACGGAGCGCGCCTTCTTCACGACTGCAATTATAATACTAAGATTTCAGTCAATTGGTTTGGCTCTGCCAATGAGAACGAGGTGATGGAACTCTTGTATGAGATGTCCATCCGTCATCCCCAAAAACAAGTGCAGAGCGTATATCCCGACCGTTTCAACAGTCGCCTGTGGCTTCATCTCCTCGCCTGTGTAGGCATTCGCCCTGATATGCGTTGGGCGGAGATGGGCAGGAAGAGCTTCAACCGCATGGCTGCAATGCTCACCAACCATATCTTCGACATCACTGGCAAGAACAAGTTCAAGGACGAATTCGTGACTTGCGGTGGAGTGGCTCTCTCTAATATAAATCCCTCAACCCTCGAATGTCGTCAACATCCAGGCCTTCACTTTGCCGGCGAAGTCCTCGACGTGGATGCCATCACCGGCGGTTTCAACCTGCAGGCAGCCTGGACTATGGCGTATGTTGTGGCGAAGAATGTATAGTTTTCCTCATCTTCTGTTAATAATAAATAATTAATCGCCAAAACACTTGCATTGAAGTTCGAAAATGTGTATCTTTGCTGCGCATTTTCATTGAAAATCCTCAGTAGAGTTGCGCATTTTCATTGAAAATCCTCAGTAGGACTAATAAACGCTATAGATATGATAGAACGTAAATTAAAGATTGACAATGAATTAGAGGATAGTATATTCCTCTTCGGAGCACGACAGACAGGGAAAAGTACTTTTCTTAGGGGAAAATTCCCTGATAGCATATATATTGACCTGCTCGATACATCCGTGGCGTCACGCTTCAAGCGCACACCATCGCTGTTGTACGACACACTCATTGATAAGCCACAAGGCACATTGGTGATTATCGACGAGATACCCGAAGTGCCCGAGATGCTTAATGAGGTGCATCGTCTGATGTCAGAAAAAGGACTCGTTTTTATTCTTTGCGGCTCGAGTGCGAGAAAACTCAAGCGTAAAGGATATAATACTCTTGGAGGCAGGGCATATCCTGTGTATCTATGCCCCTTCGTCAGTGCAGAGATACCCGACTTCGACCTTAACCATGCCATAAACTATGGTATGCTGCCACCTCATTATCTCGCCAAGAATCCTTCAAAGCGACTGTCGGCATACATCGATGTCTATCTGAAAGAGGAAATCAAGCAAGAGGCTCTGGTCAGGAACCTGTCGGCATTCCAACGGTTTCTTGAAGTGGCAGCACTGACTGACGGAGAAATGGTCAACAACAATAATATTGCCCAGGACTGCGGAGTGAGTGCAAATACAGTTGCCAGCTATTTTGACATTCTTGAGGATACGCTCGTGGGATTTCGTATGCCTGCATTCACCAAGGTGATGAAGCGCCGCCTGGTTCAGGCGCCCCGCTTTTATTACTTTGACGTGGGAATTGTCAATCATCTGCTTCACCGCAATAATCTTGTCCGCGGCACTGCCGAATACGGACACGCCTTTGAGCACCTTGTAATACAGGAGCTTAAGGCATGGCTCACTTATAATGACAGCAACGAACAACTGACATTCTGGCGTACCCACACAGGCCTTGAGGTAGATGCCGTGATAGGTGATGCCCGTATTGCCATTGAAATCAAGTCGGTGGAGGAAGTACTTCCCCGACATCTGAAAGGCCTGAACTCATTTGCCGAGGACTATCCTGCGGCCCGACTGATAATAGTAAGTCTCGACCCCTTTAACCGTCGCATAGGCAATGTAGAGTGCATCTACATCCTCGACTTCCTCAAACAGTTATGGGAAGGGAAGTACGTTGGCTAACCATTAATCCTGCCGTCAGATTTTCACTGACGACAGGACTGACCAATACTAAAAACCTATGTGTAATAATTATCATCTTGTTATCCTTGAAATGCAATCCTGTTATATCTTGGTTTTAGTAATTATTATTCTTTTATAATATACGATTCTCGTTTATTTCTTCATCATACATATTCATTGTAGGGTCTGATCCTGCAAGAATGCTGAACCTTGGTATGTTATATGTATTCATTTGTGGTTTCATATATTTCTTTTTCATACTTTCAAGTTTTTACTTATTAATAAATTTCTTTCCTTTTTTCACGAGAATACCAGACTTATTGCCATTGACCGACTTTATACCTTTGATAGAATAAACTGGAGTGTCAATATTCTGTTCATCATTCCCTACACTCGTGACTCCTGTGGAAGATGAAATATAAAATGCCCTGGATAAAGACATTGGCGATGAAGTCGCTACACTCAAGTAAGCCTTATTGGCAGGAATGTAAGAATCGGAATTAACCTTATAAAAGCCTGCTATGTCGTCATTGCCGATGCCTAATGCATAGATAGTGCAGTTGCTGTTCAACGAGCTGACGGCAGTACGCTCTGTCACCCCTTTCAAATGATTTGTGCCGTTGACGTTTGTTGATGTAATGCCAGTTGAATTTGATACAAACTGATAGTCGCCCTCTGCGGCATTAACCACTACGGCAGTTTCCTTTGGCAGAAGGAGTTGATTGCCGCTTTCGGCTGTATGACCTTTGAGTAGCACCTTATCCGTCTCAATGCTACTCACGGTATATATCTTCACTCCATCAGGAACCAAGGCATCGAACGGCAGATAAACCGTAGAATATCCTGTTTCGCCTACACTGAGGAAGTATGACTTTGTAGCGGGAGTTCCCTTATATTTATTGAAGAACTCTTTAAAAGTAGCTTCCCACGTGCTTGGAGTGGAATGTCCGAGGAATGGGTTTATGCTATATGACTTATTTGCAGCTGCCACATTCACGAGCAGGTTGTAGGGTGAGATGTTGAGGTGAGGACCATCGGTTTGGTCTTGCAGCGAGAAGTTGGTGATGACAGGACAGGTGATGCGGCTTGCGAAATTCTTCGTGTCGAAGTAACTCAGGTGCTTCAGCAGAGCTGCCTTTGCTTCTTCAGGGGTTGCGTAGTTGCCATCGCCAGTATGCTCTGTAATCCAATTGTTGAAAATGCTTGTAGGCCATGATACAATCTCCATTGTGTGGGGGAAGTCGGCATGACCTGTGATGCTTGGAGCAATGGCGCGGATGCGGTCGTCGAGGGCTGCGGCAACATAGGTGAAGCAACCGCCCTGACTGCCACCGGCAGCAAAAATTTGATCCTTATTTACGGCAGTGCGTGATGCGACGAAGTCAATGGCACGCTTGCAGTCGAGATAGGCTGCACGATAGTAGTGCTTGTCGTTGTCGCCAAGACCGTAGGCATAGAAGTCGGCGGCTGATTTTCCTTCTGGAATGAACTTCTTGAATTCTTCGTTATCTTTTACACGGCTCAGCATCTGTCCGCGAGTGGAGATGACAAGTTCGCACCAACCGGGATTGTCGTCTCCACCCATTGCCGTAGGAATACCCGAACCACTGGCTGTTCCCTGGAATCTCACGAGGCAAGGATAAGTGTCTTCGCCGGTAGGCTCGGCATAATAGCCATAGATATAAACATTGCTTTCACCTTCTGCGTCAGGCACAGACTGCATCTTCACTTCATAAACCTTGCGGCTTGTAGTGCTCTTGTCGGTCAGTTCTGTCAGAGTAGCATTAATGTCAATCTTAGCAAGTTTCCTTTTCCATCCGTCCCAGAATGTCCAAAAGTCAGGCTGTGCATCGTTCTCGCATCCAATGGCAGTAGGATTATATCCGATATAATAGGTACAAACCGTATTGTTGTTTGCCTTGGCGGTCATGCGATAGAAGCCTGGCTCAAGGTCGGTGAGGTTTACATCAACTGTTTTCTTCTCACCCGAAGCGAGAGTTACATTTTCTGTATATGTCTTGAAGTCCTCGTATGTATCAGTAGAAAGAGTTACAACAATAGGGACTGTTATTTCGTTTGCTTCAATGCTTTGGAGTGTAAATGTAAGGTTTGGAGTTTCCTCTGGCTCCCAAGCCTTAATATCGTTTTTGTCGAAGTCGGCAACCACGGTGTATTCCTTATCCGGGTCGATTATATCAACAGAAATAAGGTTATATCCAATACCGCTGACACGGAGTCCGTCAGTCTGAATATCAGTCACCATATCTTCTGTAACAGTATATTCAAAGTAGTCGCCACACTCTGACGGGAGTTTCTTTATCGGGACTATAGACGGATCCCAAGAAGTCCAGCCGTGTAGTATTTTTCCCTGTGCGCCAAGTTTCATGGAAGCGAACGTTGCACGAACCTTGTCACCGGCTTTTAGTTCTGTAAATTTTGACTTGTCAATCAATTCAGAATGACTTGAGCCTGTAGTCCAACTGATTGTTACATCACCTGTCCATACGTTGGTTACAGCATTGCCTTTCTCTACGGAAGGG
>JBJEAY010000527.1:0-1624 GCA_051869575.1 Prevotella sp.
CATTAAACTGTATCATATTATCCTCGGTGCCTCCATATATCAGGGCTCCGAGTTCTCCGTTGCCAATGGGCAAGGACTCTTCAAAGAATACCCCAGGGGTGTCATACCATAGTTTCATTGGCAAACTTTGGGCATGTGATGCAATCGAAATAATGACAGATAAGATAAAGATGGTAGTTCTGGACATAATGATGATTTTGTAGGTTATTATTATTTGGAAAGACTATTGGGATTAAGAATTAAAAATTAAGAATTAAGAAAAATAGTGGTATTATTACTAACTTTCTTAATTCTTAACTCTTAATCTTCAATCTTCAATATATTAAGCGTCGATATTAGCGTAGGTGGCGTTCTTCTCGATGAACTCGCGACGTGGTTCCACATCGTCGCCCATGAGCATAGAGAATATTTCGTCAGCCTCGGCAGCGTTTTCGATAGTCACCTGCTTCAGAAGGCGTGTGGCGGGATTCATTGTCGTTTCCCAAAGTTGCTCGGGGTTCATCTCACCAAGACCTTTGTAGCGCTGAGTGTGCAGACTCTTTCCGTCCTCCACGCCGTTGCCCCATTTGTCGAGGAATGCCTGACGTTGCTGGTCGGTGTAGCAGTATTCCTTTGCCTTGTTCTTGTATGTGCAGAGGTAAAGGGGTGGAGTGGCGATATATAGATGTCCCTCCTGAATGATCTTAGGCATGAAACGATAGAAGAGGGTCATGATGAGCGTGTCGATGTGCGAACCATCGACGTCGGCATCGGTCATGATGATAATCTTGTCGTAACGCAGTTTGTCGATGTTTGCCTCCTTGTCACCCTCACCTTCAACGCCGAAGCGTACTCCGATGCTCTGGATGATGTTCATCACCGACTCGCTCTCGAACACCTTGTGCCACATCACCTTCTCCACGTTCAGGATCTTTCCTCGCAGAGGCAGGATGGCTTGGGTGTAGCGGTCGCGACCTTGCTTGGCCGAACCACCGGCGGAGTCTCCCTCGACGAGGAAGATTTCACATTCCTTCGGATCCTTGTTTGAGCAGTCAGCCAATTTTCCTGGCAGTCCGCCTCCCGTCATCGGGTTTTTGCGCTGTACACTCTCGCGTGCCTTGCGGGCTGCAATACGTGCAGTGGCAGCCAAGATCACCTTGTCGCATATCTGCTTAGCCTCCTTCGGATGCTCCTCAAGATAGTTGGCAAGAGCCTCGCCCACAGCCTGTTGCACTGCACCTGCCACTTCAGAGTTTCCGAGCTTGGTCTTTGTCTGTCCCTCAAACTGAGGTTCTGCCACCTTGATGGAGATAACGGCAGTGAGACCTTCACGGAAGTCCTCACCCGCAATCTCGATCTTTGCCTTCTCAATCTGCTTGGATATTACAGGGTCGGCATCCGCATATTTCTTCAATGTGCGGGTGAGAGCCATACGGAATCCCACAAGGTGCGTACCGCCCTCGATGGTGTTGATGTTGTTCACATACGAGTGGATATTCTCACTGTAGTCGGTGTTGTACATCACAGCCACCTCGATAGGTATGCCTTGCTTCTCAGTCTTCAGATAGATGACATCGTCGAAGAGGTGTGTGCGGTGGCGGTCAACATATCTCACGAACTCCTTCAGTCCGTCCTTGGCATGGAA
>JBJEAY010000528.1:0-1619 GCA_051869575.1 Prevotella sp.
CCGATCTGTCGTCAGATTTGTTGCATAATCTTGGAGTGATATTCACTCGTATTGGAAGTGCAGCTGCCGCCATTGGCAATGTGAATGATAATATCGAACTGAAGACCATCGACTGCAATGCTAAGTTTGCCATTCGCCAAATCAACATGTCGGGAACCGATTTCTCACAAGTTTGCCCCATACTTAAAAAGGTTAACGTGCTGGAACTCGTAGATGAATATCTCGATGAGTGGCAACTTGCAGGATTCAAGTCATTTGGAACACGTGAGACACACTCCATCCCTGAAGACACGAAGATAAAAGTGGATGTTGACTTGTTCAAGACAATGATGGATTGTATATTGATAAATGCCCATCAACATGGATTCAATCGCCGATATTCATCCGACAATACAATGTCGGTTACTGTTGACGGAGCAAGGTTTAACAACAAACTTTATGTCAAGATTGAATTGGCAAACAATGGCAATCCTCTTCCTGATGGCTTGACATTGGAAGACTTCGTAGCCCGTGGTGTAGTTGGTGTCAACTCGTCACAGGATGGAATAGGCGGCGACCACATTCTCAAGATTATCCATCATTTTGGCGGTAAAATGGCAATTGAGCAAACAAGCAAATGGTTCTCAGTACAGCTGTTCATACCTGTATATTTGACATCCGATGATTCAGACTTTTACGACACAGACTATGAATGTATATAATATCATTTGGGCAGACGACGAGTGCGACACTTTGTGTAGAGATAATGCAGTTGTAAAGTGTTTCGACAAGTATGGCATTGAAATACTCGATGCGTGCCATACTTCGGAAGAACTGCGCAGTAGTCTTACAACATTCAGCGACAGTGTAGATGCTGTAGTAGTTGATGGCAATTTCAGTCGCAACGACGTGGAATATCTTGAAAGCGACGATATAAGCGGACTAATTCACACCATGTCTCTTATAGAACTTTACAACATCAAGCGTGACATTCCTTTCTTTCTCTATACAGGGCGCAAGAACCTACTTATGCAGATATGTAAGAATGGCGAGCTTACATATTTCATCAAGAATGACCGAATTATACAAAAGGGAGATGTGGAAGGTTTGGCTTCAAGGATAGTTTCAATAGTTGAAAAGATTTCCTCACCCGAACATCATGTTATAAAAAGATTCCTGCCTCTTCTAAATGAGGCAAAGGAATTATCGCCAGAGATAGAGGAAAAACTAAGGTCGTTTCTTTTGGAAGAAGAAAAAGATGATAGCTGTAAAAAGGCATCGGACCAATTCACATATCTTCGACAAATACTTGAAAAGATTGTTGAACTGTGTAAGAATGACGGAATAATTCCATACGAAAACGAGAAACTTAATGATATAAAATATTTTGTTGGAAGGAAAGGGCATAACAATGGCACTAAACCAAAAGAAGGTGTCTGGCCTCCTGTCATTGCCTCATATATAGAGTCGATGATAGACATACTTCAAGATGGGTCGCACAAGGTAAGGGATTTGCGTCTTCACGTTTCAGATTATGTTATAGAAAACAATACCCCATTCCTGTTCCGCTCATGTCTGTATCAGATAATGGAACTTATAAGATGGCTAAAAGCTACGCAGGAAAAGATCATAAAAGAGAT
>JBJEAY010000529.1:0-8937 GCA_051869575.1 Prevotella sp.
TTTCCAATGCTCCCCAACTGCCATAGCCTGCCACGTTCATTGTCAGAATTGCAGCTTTGGCTTTATCAGTGATGTTACCATTAAGTAATTCATTAAGAAGTCCTAATATTATACACGCACGTATTTTGCCTGTGTACATATTCTTTTTAACTTCGTCATACAGAAACGTTCTGTCTTCTTCTGTTTCATCTGAGGATTTTTCAATTTGATGTCCAAGCTCTGCATTTTCCTCTTTTAGCCTTTTGTTTTCAGCTTCAAGTTCTTGAATTTTATTCAACAACGTTTGGTATTCTTTGTCACTGTGAGTATTGCAATTATTATTCTTATAATTAGAGTATTCGTAATCGTCATTCTTGCGAAGATTGTCTAATAAGGTAATACAATTGGTAGAGTCATCTGAAATGTATTCGTATAATTCGTTCAAAAAATCCTTATTGCCTTTGCCATAGATATTATTCTTAATATATATCATAGCATCTCGTAATATTGGAAATACCACTTCTCGATAATACTTGTCATCATGAAAGCGATAGCGCAGAATAACGTATATCTTCATCAGCCATATGAAATATTCCGCTGTTAACTTGTCGGCTGATGGAATATTTTTAATATACTCAAGTAGGTCTTCAGTGATTTGATCAGTTGTTATTTTGGGATTTTTGCTACTTGTAATATTTGTTATTGCTTCAAGTACTTCTATTTCGTCAATTATGTCATTGTCTTTTGAGAATACTCTCGCGTTGATTTTACAAAGGACTTTATCTTGAATTGTTGCAAGCTCATTTCTTGTGGCAATCTCACTAATCTTTTCTAATAATTCGTCGTGATAGTCGCTTAATGCTGCCTTTCCTTTATTTGTTAACCTTGCAAGATTTACAATGCAAAAATCATCACTAAATATAGCCTCGATATAATTGTTTTCATGTAACCATTCACAATTAATACGGTATTGTTCTAATGTAACTCCAAACGGTGGCATAGAGCTTGATAATCCGTCTATCTCTAAGCATCGCTTTATATGATTCAATGTCTTGATGTATTTTATTTCCATAATATACTATTTGAGGATGAACACTATATTACCACAGAATAGACGTCACGGATAAATTCGTCGGCCTCTTCCTTGGTGGGTATGGCAAGTAGATGTCGCTTTTGCTCTTCAGAAAAAGGGTAAAGCCCAAAGTTCTTGACATAGTTTTTGGCGTATGAATAATAGCCGGTGGAGTATGGCTTACTGGTGTTCTTCATGTAATAGTCGAAGACACTCGACTCCAACACCCTCTTCAAGAAGAGCAACTCTGTCTCTGACTCATTGTAAATGGCATAGCCGCAATAAATCATCATGTCTCTTTGTGGAGTATAAACAAAATGCGGCAAATCGCTCATATAGGGGAACAACAGCTTTTTTCCATTGTCTGCGATGGCTTGTGTGCGTCCGAATGCGAACCATGCCCCGTAATCGCCTTCCCCCTTGTCGCGAGCGTCAAGGGTTTTCCTGAAATATGTCAAGTATTCGTATGCCCGTGGATATGCAGTGATGAAATGCTCTTCTGTTATCACATTACAGTTTGAATCATAGGGTGATATGATTTTTTCCACCTTTTGTGGAATGTCTTCTTCTGTCTTTAGGATATTGGGTTTCACAATGTCTCGGCATATTCCCTTTTCCACCTGAAATACCTTGCCGTCTTTTATGAGATAATAGTAATTGTCGTCTGTCCTTACAGGCTTGAAGATGAATATGTCATTAGCTAATGTGGCTATGCCATTTTTTATGATATATTTGTCACCTAACGACACACCTGCATTTTCTATCAACCGGATATTCTCAAGAACCTCATTCCTGTTGAGATTCCATCCACGATGGTTGTTTAAAGATTCGTATGGAATATGGTTATATATGAAATTATCACCATTCTCCACGGCATTCACATCGGCTTTTACATAATGTATGTTGTCACTATGAGTTTTTGACATGAAGACGAGACATGTGTATGCAAGTTTCTTTTTGAACACTAATTGTTCTCCAAAGTCGATGATGCTAATTGACAAGTTGTTTTGGGAGAGATACGTGCGTAGTGCTCTGGCATTTACACTTTTGAAGAATGAATTGACAGTGATATATCCAAGTAGCCCTTTTTCGTTCAATATTGACAATCCAATCTCAAAAAAAGGAATATACAAATCAGCGTTCCCGACCTTGGATGTTTTCCAAAGTGGAAGGTGAGATTTTGTATCTGTATCAATATGTTTTGACCGCACGTATGGCGGATTGCCCACGATGATGTCAAGCCCCTTGTTTCCTGCTATTCCGGGGATGGACATAAAGTCAAATACGAGTGAATCTCCGGCATAAAGGCGGAAGTCTGAATCTTCCACAACCTCACCATTCTGTAGAGCAGCAAGTGCCAATATTATCTTTGCCCTGCCGATACTCGTGGCACTAATGTCAACGCCATAAAGGTTGTGAAGCAAAGACTTATAACATACTCCACTGCGCTTGTGCATTATTTCAAGCAGTGTGTAAAGAAACGCTCCACATCCGCATGAGATGTCTGCACACAGGCAGTCCTCAAGTGGTTTGTCTGTTTTGAGAATGATTTGCCCGACAATATAATCACGGATATACTTAGGAGTATAGACCGCTCCATTTGTAGTCTTCTCTGCCATTGGTATGGCAAGTTCAAAAATGTTTATCACATCCTCGATTGTACAATCAAGGCTTAGTATTTCAATGTCCTTGGCAAGGGCATTTTGGCTGTCAACAACGTATGGGGCAATATACCCGCCTGTCGCCTTCAGATTGTGACGAGTTACAAACGCAGTGACAACAAGACTATCCAACTCCCTTTCATTGTCGGAGTATTTACTTATGATTGCATTAATTCTCTTGTCCATAAGGATTTCTGTCTTTTCTAATAACTGAATATATCAAACCTTTATCGTTTGGACTCGTAATCCCATAAAGTTTATCACACAACAAGTCCAATTGGCCCCAAAGTGACTTTAATGATATTTGAAGCCCCGAAACCTTGCCACCCGCATTAATGCGAATTTGCTCATTTGTCTTTTCAATGCGTTTCGCAATTCCGGCAAGTTTTGTAATCTCCTTACTACACTCTACAAAAGCCTCTCGGGGAACAGGTACTGGGTCAAGAAACTGTTTGTTGAACTTAAAATATCCTCCCCTTTGTGGATTTGCTATAGAACGTGCCAACGTATTAAAAATCGTTGAGTTGATGATGGCGGAGAGAGCATATAAACGGGTCTCGTCAACATCTGGTATTTGTATGAAAAACATATTTGCATTATCACAATATACATGTTTGTCTGACACTACTGCCGCTTGTGTGTATTGTGCAGTCATAGGCACGCATATTTTTTGATAAATAGCTCCATGATTGTTGGCTCTTGTATATAAGTGCCAATGTTCAGTTGTATTATAGTTCTTATTCTTAGAGGGAAGGACTTCTACGTTATCACAAATGAGCTTTTTATGTCTTTCCAAATATTGCCCTGCCTTAGGGTAAAGACCAGAAAATTCATTAAAGCTTAATTCCCTCACTTCTCCATCATCAGTTACTGAGTACGGGAAAAGTGCGAATGTCGTATATTCTCGTTTCGTAAGAGGTGCAAACTGCTCATTGCATAACAACGGTTTGCATGCGTTATATTCAATGACAAGATTGTCCTCAACAGTCGAATGTCCAAATATTAATCCTCCTTCAACCTTATCAGCCTTGATTTGATAGGCATCATTCCACAACACCTGCACACCAACCTTGACATTGCAAATGTCACTCAACGTGCCCAAATCATTTGTGAGTCTCATTCGCAAGGCATTCAACTGGGCATTCTCAAAGTTCCATGGAGTATCGGACAAACTTCCTGACGGGAGTAATTGGTCATTGTTTGACCTTTGTGAATTGGCATACCATACATAATCATTATTCTTGGTACACCTGTCACATACAAGTATTGCAACGTATGTGGTTCTACCGGCAAACAGGTCTGTCTCTTCATAATCATACACACCATTCAGCAGATAATGCCCTTCTTGGGTTAGCAGTTGTCTTATTCCCTTTCCATACTGATCCTTAAAGAATCTTTTTTGTATTATATATCCTAATCGACCATTGTCATTAAGCAACTTTATTCCTTGTTCAATGAATGGTATAGCAAGGTCAATTTTCCCGTTTCTGCTCGAACAGAAAACAGTCTTAATATATGAAGCCATACATGGCAAACCGACATTGTAGTTTTTCACTTCGACATAAGGTGGATTACCAAGAATAAAGTCAAAGCCCCCCTTGCTAAACACCTCAGGGAATGAGGATTTCCAGTCAAATGCGTTAGTTGCCTGTAATTCTTCAACATGTTCTGAAATAGACGGGCACACTAACTCAATGTCAGCCCCGACAAGAGAATTCCCGCATTTGATGTTTGTACCAACTCCCTTTAAGATTTGAGCCCCCAAGAGACCAACATGGTCAAAAATCATTGGTGAATAATTGTCAATCAGCTTAAGTGAAAGTGAGAGTTTGGCTACTTCCACCGCCTCAGGATTAATATCGACACCATAGATACAATTGTTGATGATTTCTTTTCTACCTACCACAGAAAGTACTTTCTTTCCTTCTATATTTGCATAATATGACTCGTCTGCATATTGACCATTCGACAATTTCCTTTCAATAGTCTCTACGAGATAATCATATGCTCCAACGAGAAATACGCCACTGCCACAAGCTATATCGGCAATCTTCAAATTCAAGATTTGGGAAACTGACATGTTGTCTATAGTTGAAAGGGGCAATGTCACCTTTATCACCTGTTTCACCAATGACTCAGGTGTAGTTACAGCTCCGTTACTTTTCTTAAACTCATGTTTCAGCTCATCATAAATTTCGCCATTCCGCATCACCAAATGGTAACTCAGAAACAAGTCATACATGTCGCTCAAAGTCTTCAGTGGAATAACATCGAAACGATATGGCGAGGGGTAATATAGCCCTCTGATAAAACTAGCCAATGGCTCATTGTTTATTTTTAGGGCTTGTAGAGGAGGAATTCTCTTGAACATCGGTCCATCGTATCTCTCATAGAAGTCTGCGTATGAACTTTCGCAAAACAATCTCCAAAAGTCATTATCGGCAAATTTCGACAATAGCCCATCTTCTTCCAAACCACGTGCCTCACAAACCCTTATGAAAAGAATGCGGTTGATTATGGTCTGAACATAGAAACTTAGGGTCGCAATGCTGTCAATTGGATTGTTGAGTAAAATCGACTTTGCAATAGACTTACGAACAGTCCCCAACATGGCAGAAAACTTCTCGTCAAGTGCGTTCCCCTTTTGAGGAACAAACTTTACATTGCCTGAAATTATGTTGGTTCTGGAAAGAAACATGTCAAGTGTCTCGAAATTCTCTTCAAAATCGTTAACATTCAAGAAACATCGTCTTGAATAGTGGGCTTCATCAGTCACGTATGGCATAGCGGAGCAGTCGTATATTGCCAACTGTTCAAAATTCGTGACTACAGAAAAGGGGGCACCTATAGACCATCCATACGAGCGAATCTGAAATGCGATGTCCTTGTCATTCTCAATATTCACCGCAAGACTCTTTGCGTCCAAAAAAGCCAACATAACATTGCCGTTGACCAATGTGTAGTCAGGACGGGTATTTGTAGAGCCAATACCATGGAGTTTTTCTCTTTCCTCTTTTCCCAAAGTATGTTCGGTAAGAACCTGATGTGTGTTTTGCACATCCCAACCAAACACGGAAAGAAGTTCATCTATCCATGCCCTAATGGTAGCTTCAGAAGAATTTCGAAGCTGACCATTGGCTTTAGCGTCCTTAAATCTACTTACCAGCAGGCTTAGTGTTTCCTTCTTCATAATAATATAATGTATAATCTCGCTGCAAAGATACTCCTTTTATTCGAAACCGCCAAATGTTTCGGGGATTTTTATAAAATAATTAAGCAGACAGTCCATCTAATGTCACTTTGCTATTTATAACATTTCAAGTATCGTTTTCTGAAAAAGTGCACGAAATCCGACTAAAACTCACTTTTTTTTCGAGTTTTAGTCGGATTTCGTGCATATTTCGCTTTTTTAACTATAATCGGAAGGGGTGAAGGGAGTGAATTGAGTCTTTTTGAGTAATTTTGCAGTCGGAAAAGAAAAGTATTATATATAAAGGAAAAAAGACATGACAGAATTCAAGGATTTGGTGAGGCTCAGAAGGAGTCATAGAAAGTTTACGGAGGAAGAGATTAGTCCGGAGGACGTGCAGTTGATAATGCGTGCGGCACTGATGTCGCCCACGTCGAAGAGCCAGAGGGCATGGCAGTTTGTGGTGGTGGACGACAAGACCGACATCGAGAAACTGGCAGATGCCAAGAACTTAGGGTCGCAGTTTATGAAGGGCGCACCATTGGCGGTGGTCGTTCTCGGCGACCCTATGCGCAACGACTGCTGGGTGGAGGATGGCTCCATTGCCGCCATCTCTATGCAGTATCAGGCCGAGGAACTCGGGTTAGGTTCGTGCTGGGTGCAGATGCGCGCCCGCGGACTTGACGACGGCACTCCCGCCGACGAGGTGATACGTGGCATTCTCGACATTCCCGCCAACTACAGTGTGCTCTGCGTGGTGGCTTTCGGACACAAGGCCGACGAGCGCAAGCCGCAGAACGAGGACAGCCTCAAATGGGAGAACGTGCACATCGGGAAATTCTCGGAGAAATAATGCACTTTGCGACTGAGTTGCAAATACTTTTCCCTAACTTTGCACCCGAAAAATAAGGGAAAAGACATGAACGACTCAGAGAATCAAGGGCAGCACTGCTGCCGACATACAGGCCATTGCTGTGGACATGCACACAGAGCCGACGGGGCAATGGACAAGACGATGCTCGTGCGCATAGTAGTGACGATTGTCGCCACCGTGGCATTGCATTTTGCAGAGATAGAGGGTTGGTGGCGGTTTGCCGCCTTCCTCGTTGTGTATCTGATAATAGGCTATGACATACTGCGCGAGGCTGCTGAAGGAATACTGCACGGTGAGGTGTTCGACGAGAACTTCCTCATGGCAGTAGCCACCATCGGTGCCTTTGCCTTGGCAATCATGAGCGGTTCGGGCGACTACAACGAGGCCATAGCCGTGATGCTGCTGTTTCAGGTGGGCGAACTCTTCCAAAGTCATGCCGTGGGCAAGAGCCGACGCAACATTGTGGCACTGATGGACATACGCCCCGACTATGCCAATGTGGAGCATGGGGGAAGTGTGGCAAAGATACATCCCGACGAGGTGAGCATCGGTACGGAGATAGTGGTGAGACGAGGCGAGAAGGTGCCCATCGATGGCGTGGTGAGCGAAGGTGAGTCGATGCTAAATACGGCAGCCCTGACGGGTGAGTCGGTGCCCCGCAAAGCCGTCGTAGGCGACGAGATTCTGAGCGGTTGCATCAATATGGGCAACACGCTGCGCATAAGGACCACCAAGGCATTTGGCGAATCCACTGCCAGCAAGATACTCCAACTGATGGAGGCAAGTGGCAGCCACAAGTCGAGTTCGGAGAATTTCATATCCCGATTCGCGAGGATTTACACTCCGATAGTGTGCTATGCCGCCCTTGCCCTTGCCTTGGTGCCCACGGCGGTATGCACGTTGGCGATGGGCGAGCCATTGGGCGAGGCGTTTGAGGTGTGGCTCTATCGCGCCCTCACGTTTCTCGTCATCTCCTGTCCCTGTGCCTTGGTGGTGAGCATTCCACTGACGTTCTTTGCCGGGATTGGAGGCGCGGGAAGGCTTGGGATACTTGTCAAGGGCAGTCGCTATCTTGAGATGCTCTCGAAGGTGAGAACGATAGTGTTCGACAAGACAGGCACTCTTACCGAAGGCAACATCGACAGCGAGGACAGGGTGAAATCGACTTCACGCCTTGCCGTTGACACGCTTCGCAGCGAGGGCATAAGTGAGATAGTGATGATGACAGGCGACAGGCGCGAGGTGGCTGAAAGGATAGGCAATGAGGTGGGTGTCAACAGGATATACAGCGAACTGTTGCCTGAAGGCAAGGTGGCACATCTGGAAAGCGTGATGGCGGAGAAGGGTAGGGACGAGATGGTGGCATTCGTGGGCGACGGTATCAACGACGCCCCGGTGCTGAGACGCGCCGACTTGGGCATTGCCATGGGCGCATTGGGATGCGATGCCGCCATCGAGGCCGCCGACGTGGTGCTTATGGACGACGACCCGATGAAGATCATGGCGGCGATAAGGGTGTCGAGACGCACGCTGCAGATTGTGTGGCAGAACATAGTGCTGGCTCTCGGAGTGAAGGCGGTGTGTCTGATGCTTGGGGCTGTGGGGATTGCCAATATGTGGCTGGCTGTCATTGCCGATGTAGGGGTGATGGTGATTGCGGTGGTAAATGCGATGAGGGCGGGCCAGGCAGCAAAACTGCCTGGAACGGTGGCTCTTTATCGGCGATGAGGGCGGGGCTCTTTATCGGCGAGGGGCGGGGCTCATGATAAATAAAAAAGGAATGATGGCAGAAATGGAAAGAATAGAGGAACATCTGACAGAACATGGAGTGAAGCCCACGGCAGTGAGAATACTGGTGTGGGAACAGGCTTCACGTCAGCAGGAGACATTCACCCTTAGCGACATGGAGGGATGGATGCCCCACATGGACAGGTCGAGCATATTCCGTGCACTGAGGCTTTTTGCCGAGCACCACCTGCTGCATGAAATCGACGACGGCAGCGGTCAGCAGAAGTATTGCGTATGCCGCTGCACCAACAGTCAGCACCTCAATCACATTCATTTCACCTGCCTGAAATGCGGACAGACCTATTGCCTCGAAGACTATCAGATACCGCTTGTCCAGTTGCCCGAGGGTTTTGACATGGAAGATGCCGAATAT
>JBJEAY010000530.1:0-1616 GCA_051869575.1 Prevotella sp.
AGCGACCACAGGGAGCGATAACTTCTCCTAACTCCTTTTAACTCCTAAAGTTGAGCAAATAATAACATGTCGGAAACTGCTATCTAAACAAGTCTTCCATTGTAAGTTGGCAATGAATATCACCAGAATAACCACCGGGAGCCAAACCAAAGGAGGTTATCATTGTCACGAGCACTGCTTTTTCCGTGCCTGTTTCCCTGATGAATGTTTCCACGCGATTCCGTATGCGCATATCTTCCTCTTCGGTGATAACGTATGGTGCATTGGAATACTTCATCTCGCACAAATTAATCGTGTCGTCGTTTCTGTCAATGAGCATGTCTATTTGCGCGCCTCTTGTGAGAATCTTTCCAGTTGCGGCATCCTTATTGCCTCTGAAATACCATGAATGTACGCTGCTTACTACAGCGGAAAATCCGAGTGCTTCCTTGATTTGTTTTACGTGCTGCAGACAGACACGCTCGAAAGCGCGCCCGGCCCAACCATAGTGAATCGATGTGCCTGCGGATGAAGTCCAGAAATGTTCGTCGCCGTTTGTATTTTCCGAAATAAAGTCGAAGTAAAACAGCGTGTAGTTGTCAATCAGCTGGTATGTGGCATCCTTCGTTTTCTTGCCTATTGCTGAATATTTATGTATAAATCCACACTGCTCCAGTTCCTGCAGAGCTTTTGAAAAGTCAGTGTTGTCTGGAAGTCTGGATGCCTTCAATAGCTCTTCTCTTACCATACCCATTTTCTTCTTTGCCAAGGCTGTTATGATGGCGATATGATGTCGCGGTCTCTTGAAAAGCGAGGCGTAAAGCGCGTCAAACTCTTGCGTGAGTTCACCACTGGGTTGGAAGAACATGCGGTCGAAGTTTTGTGACACACTCAATCCCTTTTTCAGAAAACTCCAGTAATAAGGTATTCCGCCGAGAGCCATATAAGCTTCAAGTATCTGCCTGTCCTTGTAGCCGAGTTTCTTAGCCTCGCAGTATTGCTTACATTCCCTAAGCGTGAAAGGCTGGAGATGCACCTTGCATGTAAGGCGGTTGTGAAGTCCGCCATAGTTCATCACGACATTGTCGATAATCCATGAAGTGGCACTGCCGCAGATTACGAGTATAATATCCTTGCGCGTCGTTGCCCATGCGTTCCAAAAATGGTCGAGAGCACTCACGAAGTTGGATTTTGGAGTATCCATCCATGGCAGCTCGTCAATGAACACAACCTTTTTCCTGTCATTCTCGGGAAATTTATTCAGAAAACGCCACAAGAGTCCGAATGCCTCCGACCATGTCTTCGGCATGGCACTTCGCTCCATTCCTGCCAAATACAATGATTCCCTGAAGTCACTGAGTTGCTGCTTGCGGGTGGCGCCATTAGTACCCGTGTGCTGAAAGACAAAATAGTCTTTGTAGGCCTCTCTGATTAGAAAAGTCTTACCTACACGACGTCTTCCATAGACAGCCACAAACTGTGATTCCTCAGCCGACAACAATGCGTCAAGCCTCTCCATTTCATATTCTCTGCCGATAACCATAATCGTATATATTGTAATGCTTTTATGGCTGCAAAGATACGAAAAATATTCCGATAAGTCGTGGAAATGTGTGATTTTTTAATAGATTTCCACG
>JBJEAY010000531.1:0-8916 GCA_051869575.1 Prevotella sp.
AGTTAACTCTCCTTGTATAAGTAAAATTGAGAACGTCAAACTTTACACCCTATTTAGAAAGTCTTTCCATGGGAATGTGTTGTTGAGTATCTCCGTCAGTTCCAACTGGAAATTATACCCCCAGAAAATAATGTCTTTACCACTACTATCATCATATAACTTTTGAAGTTTACTCTTATCCATCATAAAGATATTGGGCCACTCTTTGCGGAATTTCTTGCATTGCTCCTCCAAGTCGCCTTGGCGCACTTCTCCCTTAATGCCATAGTAAATGCCTTCCGAAGGCTTGCCTCGGTGGTATTCAATAACAAAATCATAGTCCCGGCCGTCAATATACTTGAAAGGCTTTTCCGCATCGTTAGGCCTATACCTATATATAATATGATTGAAATCGCCCTTGATGTCTTCCCGTACGAAACCCTCTGCTTCTACCAACTGTTTCATTTTGTCGAGATAGAACTGAGTAAACTCGTGGATGAACTCTGCCTGTTTCTTATACCCGAAGTTGGTGTTGTACTTGTTGTGAAAGGAAAACTCCTCAAGCATGTGGAATACAAGAGGGGCAATATAATCAGCAATATCTTCATTGTCAGCGTTATAGACGAATGACAAGTTGTAATGCCTAAGAAAAGCCATTTCCTTGTCCTTGTTGTTTTTGCCGAACAATCCCCATGTATATGGGATGGTGGCATCTATGCCGTCAAGGGCAGCCTGCGGGCAGTTGATGTCGCACAGCAATGCCGGTTTGCCTGCTGCTTGTGCCCTAAGTCTTGCTTCTTCCGCCTTGTCTCCTATTCCCACGAAGACATCTATGCCGATACCGGCATCAGATGACGTCAGCACTATAATGGTGTCATCTAAAGTAATCACCGAGTCATTACTTCTCAGTTCTTTTATTTTCCATTCAATGTCTGAAGCTGACACCCCTGTATCTTCAGACAAAAGGAGTATATTGTATTCTCTCATAAGAATGTCTTCTTGATAATATTGCTTATACGGGTGCAAATATACGAAATAATATCGAAGTATAAAAATTTTTTGGGGATAATATGACAATGTGGTTACAAAATGTGATTGTAAAGGGGTTGTAACGGCTATGTAAAATGGACGGCGTACCTTTGCCGCAGATTTCATTTTAATACTTATAATATGATGATTTGCAAAAAGAAAATCTTATCGGCTATGGTGCTTATGGGCACTGCCTCTACACTGATGGCACAGACCACGGTGAAGGGTAGGGTGACCGACCAGAATGGTGAGCCGGTAATCGGAGCAACAGTATCGCTCAACGGGCAGACAAAGAGTCTGTCAGTCACTGATGTCAACGGAAATTATCAGTTCACTACGAAGAACACCCTTGGCAAACAGGACAAGATTGTATTCAGTTTTGTAGGCTTTAAGAAGAAGCGTGTAGCCTACAACGGCAAGGACGTTATTGACGTCGAGATGGAGGACGAGACCGTTGTGTTGGACAACGTGGTGGTGACCGCCCTCGGTATCAAGCGTAATGAGAAAGGTTTGGGATTTGCCACACAGACAGTGAAGGGCGACGACATCACGTCAACGATGCCAAGCAACTGGTCGTTGGCACTCCAGGGAGAGGTGGCAGGATTGAGCATCTCCACTGCGGGTGGACCCTTGTCATCCACAAAGATTAACCTGCGCGGAGATGTGTCGATGAACATGAACGGCAACGGTGCGCTTGTCGTGGTGGATGGTGTGCCATTGTCGAGTCCGATGAACAATCCCGGTGGTTCTTACGGAGCAGGAAGCAATGCCGAAGGTTCGGTGGATTACGGTAACGGTTTTTCCGACCTCAACCCTGATGACATCGAGAGCATACAGGTGCTGAAAGGTGCGTCAGCCTCCGCTCTTTACGGTTCGCGAGCCGCCAATGGTGTTATCATGGTGACAACCAAGTCGGGCCGCCAGAGCAAGAAGGGCATAGGAGTAACTTACAGTTTCAACAATACATGGGATGAGGCTGCACATTTCCCTGATTATCAGTATGTGTTCGGTCAGGGTGTCGCCAACAACATCGGTGGCAAGAACACTCCATGGGAAGGACAGCAGTATTACTCATACGGTAAGGGTGACGATGGACTGGCAAGTACGTCGGGAACAAGTTCGGCATTCGGTCCGAAGTTTGAAGGACAGATGTTCTATCAGTATGACCCCGAGAAAGAAGGACGTGGCGATGTTGCTACGCTATGGAGACCCTATACCGACAACCATTCGGGACTCTTCCAGACAGGACACACAATGACCCACTCACTTGCCATAACAGGTAATGGCGACCGTGGCGACATGCGTCTGTCATTGACATACCAGAACAACGAGTGGATATTGCCAAATTCAGGCTACGACCGTCTGACACTCTCATTCGCCGCAAACCAGCAGGTGTCGAAGAGACTGAAAATCAGCGGTAGGGCTTCATATACATATAGAGATGTGGAGAACACTCCGTCGCTCTCCTACAACTCCAACTCAATCCCTTATTTCCTCATATTCATGAACCCTAACTTCGACCTCAACTGGCTGAAGCCGATGTGGTATAAGGGACAGGAGAACGTGAAGCAGATTCGCCCGTTCTCAAGTTATCTGCCCAACCCCTACGTGTTGTTGTATGAGGCAGAAAACCCTGCTAAGAAACACTCGTTCACAGGTAATGTGAGTGCCACGATGCAGATTAACCGCAACCTCGACCTCATGCTGCGCTCGGGAATTCAGATGACAGCACAGATGCAGGAGCAGCACCGTCCATGGGATGACAAGGTTTATCCCGACGGATTCTTCAAGAAGCAGAACATCTTCGACTATGAGTCGAACAGTGATGTGCTTCTGTCGTTCCACGACAGCTATGACTGCGGACTCCATGTCAATGCCTCGGTGGGTGGCAATATGATGGTGTCATACTATGACTTGCTCTCAGCTTCGGTTACAGGATTGAATACCCCTGGCGTGTATAAGCTGTCAAACGGAATAAGCGACCCTTTGGTGACAACCACCATACGCAAGAAGCGCGTCAACAGTTTGTATTTCTCGGCCAACCTTGCCTACGAGAACAAGCTCTTCCTCGATGTCAGTGGTAGAAATGACTGGTCATCCACACTGCCCAAGCAAAACCGCTCGTTCTTCTATCCGTCGGTGAGCCTCAGTGCTGTGATGAACGAGATTGTCAAGTTGCCGAAGTTTATCTCCTTCCTCAAACTGCGTGCCTCGTGGGCACAGGTGGGTAACGACACCGACCCGTACAAGACTGCCCCATATTATTCAACAAGTGATTTCGCAGGTTCGCTCGTCAAGGCAGGTTCGCTGTATAATGCCGACTTCAAGCCTGAGATGTCAACAAGCTGGGAAGGTGGTTTCGATATAAGGTTCTTCAATGGACGACTTGGTATCGACTTCACATATTATTATAACCGCACGAAGAACCAGATTCTTCAGGCTCCGTTTGACCCCACAACAGGTTATACAACTGGTACAATCAACTCGGGATGCGTGTCGAACAAGGGTGCGGAACTTACATTGAAGGGCACTCCGATTAAGACTCGCGACTGGGAGTGGAACACCACCTTCTCATGGTCGCTCAACCGCAACCGCATCGAGTCGCTTGCCGAAACAGCTGACGAACGACAAGTGATTGGTTCGTATGTCAGCAACAGTGTATATATCATAGGAACAGTGGGCGGAACAACGGGTGACCTCTGGGGATATAAGCTCAAGCGCAATGATGCAGGAGAAGTGATTATCGGTTCAACAGGACTCCCCGAGCGTCCGTCGGAGATAGAATATGTGGGATGTGCACTGCCAAAGTGGAAGGGTTCGTTCAGCACACAGTTGAAATACAAGAACTGGAATCTATCGATGCTTTGGGACGGACAGGTGGGCGGTATCACCTATTCGCAGTCACACCACAAGATGTGTGAGCAGGGACATATCACAGAGACACTCAACGGACGTCTGCCCGGTACTGACCTCTATCTCGACATCACCGACCCCAACGTGCTGAGCCTCTTCGAGCAGCAGAAGATAACACCGGTGGAAGGTGTGTATTGCATAGCCCCCGGAGTTGTTGACAACGGCGACGGCACATACTCGCCAAACACCAAGATTGTCACTCTTGAGGCATATTACAAGGAATACTACCGTATAGGCAACGTGGAGACCAACTCGTTTAAGAACAGTTATCTGAAACTGCGTGAACTGCGTCTCGACTATACACTGCCAAAGAAACTGTTGGCAAAGACCTTCATCGAGTCGGCCACCATAGGAGTATATGGACGCAACTTGTTGTGTATCACCGACTATCCTATGTTCGACCCAGAGACATCATCTCTCGATGGCAGTTCGATAGTGTCGGGAGTGGAAGTGGGTACACTGCCAACGACACGCTCATACGGAATCAATGTTAAATTAGGATTTTGATTGGATTTAAGGAATGAAAAAGATATTTTATTCAATAATGGCACTGATGATGGGCGTGGGAGTGTTCACATCGTGCGAGTCAATGGACGACACCAATGTCGATCCCACGAGAATGGACCAGGCTAATGCAGGCAGTTTTCTCACGCCTGTAATCTATAATAGCGGTATATACACCTGGCAGAGATACAACAGTTGGACATTCCAGTTGATGCAGTGTCTCGTAACCACCAACTCGGTGAATGGAGTGGGGTGGTACCGCATAGGCGACACTGCCGGCGACGGCACATGGACCACCTACTACAAGTGGCTCACCAATGCCAAGGCCATATACGACAATGCTGTGGCGGTGGGCGATCCCAACTATCAGGCTATCGCGCTTACGCTACAGTCGTGGATGTATGAGATACTTACCGACGGTTTTGGAGACATTCCGATGAAGGATGCCTGCCGCGGCGATGAGCAGCTCTATTATCCCACTTTCGACAAGCAGTCGGATATCTACCATGCAATTATCGACTCGCTCGATGCTGCCAACAAACTGTTTGTTCCCTCTAATGGCTTGAAATACAATGATGCCGGAGACTTGCTCTACTGCACGAGCGGCTCGGATGCCACGGGAATCACCCGCTGGCGCAAATTTGCCAACTCGCTCAGGATGCGAGCCTTGTTGAGAGTGATTGATGTGCCCGAAATGAATGCCGCTGCACAGTTGAAGCAGATGGTTGACAATCCCGAGGAATATCCCGTGTTTGAGAACAACGACGAGTCGGCAATGCTTTATATCACCGGTGTAGCCCCATACGAGGCACCGATGACACGTCCTTCCGACCTCAGTTCCTACAAGCAGTTGTCGGAGTTCTTCATCAATCCCCTGAAGGAGTGGAACGACCCGCGTCTTGCCGTCTTTGCAGTGAAAGCATCCAATACCGACGAAAACGGTAAGGAGGTGAAGGACTATGTGGGACTGCAGAGCGGATATGCCGACATGCCTACTATCAACGGTTCGGCTCCCAATGCCGCAAACCTTGCCACGGCTCCACAGTCGCTCGCCATCATGACATATTCGGAAGTGCTCTTCATCAAGGCCGAACTGGCACAGCGAGGCATTATCTCTGCCGATGCCAAGCAGTTGTACGAGGTTGCCGTGAAGGCAAATATGGAGCAGTGGGGTGTGGCTCTGCCCGATGGATATTTCGACAATCCCGCAGCTGCATACGATGGAACGCTCAAGCGCATAATGGAGCAGAAATTCTATGCCCTGTTCTTCATCGACCATCAGCAGTGGTATGAATACAACCGCACTGGCTATCCCGATGTGCCCACTGGTCCTGGTGTGGCAACAGGCGACCACATGCCTTTCCGCTTTAAGTATCCCGCTATCCTTCAGCGTATGAACCGCGAGAATTATCTCAAGGCAGTGGAGTCGATGGGAAGTGACGACTTCTCAACACGACTGATATGGCAAAAGAGAAAATAAGAACTAACAAAAGAAAGAGAATTATGAAGAAGATTGCAATTATGATGATGCTTGCTGTGGCTACATCTGCCTTTGCTGGCAATGAGAAGACAGAAGCGGCCGAAAGCCATCATTTCACTTATACCGTAGTTGGGGATATTCCCAACGTCAAGCCCACATTTGAGGAGGAGCATCCGCTGGGTGCTGTAGTCAAGGCGAAGTGGAACACATTCCTTAGCAACTACACCCGTGTGTATGATGTGGAAGTGGGAATGTCAAGCACTGGCACCGAGCTGCGCAAACCGTCGATATTTAAAGCCGTGGAGCGCGCCAACAAGTATGTGAAGCGTGCTGTCAAGGATGGTAAGATGTCTCACGACAAGGCTGTTGAGGTTATGGTTCATATCCTCGACTGTGCCAATGTGATTTGCTTTGAGGATAGCACCGCCGACATCGAGGAGGCCGCCCGCCATGCCAAGACCGGCGAGGATGTGTTGGCACTATTTGCCAACGTCGAGTTGAAGAATATCTGATAAAGTAGTTTTTTGTTCAGGATGAATAATATAAGAAAATGTATTTGCCTTGTCATGGCATTGGCAGCTGCCTTGGCTGCCAATGCCCAGAGGTTTAACTTCAAGGGCAGTGTGAAGACTGCCGAAGGCAAGGCTATCGAGGGAGTGGTGGTCAATAATGGATGCGACTTCACCACTACTGATGCCAAGGGACAGTGGGTCTTACCTACCGACACCAATGTATGCAAGTTTGTTCATATATCTACTCCCTCCGGCTATGTCCTTCCCAAGAGTAACTCTATTGCTGATGGGTTTTATGTCAGTGTGGGACAGTTGGTAAAGGACAAGTGCCGTCATGACTTCACGCTCACAAGGCGTGAAGTCACTGACAACACTTTCTATTTCATTGCCATCTCCGATCCTCAGATAAAGAACGACAAACACGCTCAACTGTGGCGCAGTCAGACCGTAGAGGACTTGAAGGCAACGACAGCCTCTCTTAGCAAGGAGCACGAGGTGGTCACTATGGCACTTGGTGACATAGTGTGGGATAACATGAAACTCTTTGACGACTATCTGCAGTCTATGCAGGGCATGCCCTTCACTGCTTTCCAGTGCATCGGCAACCACGACTTCGACAAGCGTTTTCAGGCTCTCAACAATATGCCCTACGGCAGTGGAGTGTATGGCGAGCAGCAGTATAGTGAGCATTTTGGTCCCACCGACTACTCGTTCAATATCGCGGGCATACACGTGGTGACATTGAAGAACATCAACTATATGGGCAACAAGGACTATCGCGAGCAGATTACAGCAGCACAGTTGGAGTGGCTTCGCCGCGACCTCAGTTATGTGCCCAAGGGCAGTATGGTGATACTGAATATGCATGCCGCTGTATGGAACACGGTGGAGAAGGAGGGCAATGTCATTAATGCCAATGCCTTGAAGTCTGTTCTTGATGGTTATCGTGTGCATGTGTTTACCGGTCACACCCATTTCTTCCAGAACAATATCGTGGGTGATAATATCTATGAGCACAATATCGGTGCTGCCTGCGGAGCATGGTGGCGTGGGGATGTCAACCGCTGCGGAGCCCCCAATGGCTATCTCATTGTCAAGGCTTGTGCCGACTCGCTCACATGGCAGTATAAACCCACGGGCGGACAGGTGTCTCAGTTGATGAGGGTGTATTCAAAAGGTGAATTCTTCTCGCAACCATATTCTGTTGTGGCTAATGTGTGGGACAGCGACTCGCTCACAACCGTTGAGTGGTATGAGGATGGCAAATACCGTGGACTTATGGAGCGTTTCACTGATGCCGACGAACTTTATCTCCAGTCAAGGGGCAGTCATGAGAAAGTATGTGTAACACCTCACCTGTTCAGGGCTAATCCAGGATTGGGCAGTCGTGAGGTGAAGGTGGTTGTGAAAAACCGTTTTGGTGAACAACAGATTGAGACTGTGGATGTGGATCGTGCCTGGTTGTCGGCTCTTTCTGCAGGTTGTCATCCCAAGGTGATTGCCCATCGTGGCTATTGGCGTCGTCCGGGTGCCGTGCAGAATTCATTGGCGGCCCTTCGCGAGGCTGCAAAGGCTGGGGTATATGGTTGTGAATTGGATGTGCAGATTACTGCCGACGGTGAGTTGATTGTCAATCATGACCCGCATCTTGGCGGATTACCCATCGCACGCAGCAACTATGCCCAATTGTCAAAGTCACGTCTTGGCAATGGAGAGCCTGTGCCCACTCTTGCCAAATATCTTGATGAGGCCAAGAAATTTGAGAATCTTAAGATAATACTTGAGATAAAGAAACAGTCGTCCGACTCGGTTGAGGCGGCATTGGTGAGCAAGGCCATGCAAATGGTGGAGAGCCGAGGTTTGTCCTCTCGTGTGCAATATATCTCTTTCAGCCAGTTTGTGTGCGACGAACTACTGCGACATTCCAAGACGGCTGACGTGGTATATCTTGCCGGCAACATGTCTCCTGCCGAAGCCAAGGAGCATGGTTATTCGGGCATTGACTATTCTATTGACGCTTTCTGCCGACATCCTGAGTGGGTGGGCGAGGCACATAAGTTGGGATTGACTGTAAACGTGTGGACACCGGATACTGAGGACCAGTTGAAGTTTGCCATTACGCTTCGTCCCGACTTCATCACCACCGACAGTCCTGAGGATGCCGCACGATTGACAAAGAAGTTTTGATTCATCATATATTAGTTTTGGTTATGTTTTTAAAAAACAGTGTATTTTCTTTTATGCTGGCTGCAATGGGTATTGCGGCCAGCTTTTCTACTTCCTGCAAAGCTGCGGGAACAGAAAGACCACGCCTTGTCGTGGGTATTGTGGTTGACCAGATGCGTTGGGACTACCTGATGAGATATGCTGACAAATGGGGCGAAGGTGGTTTCCGCAGGCTTATGGAGAGTGGATTCAGTTATGACAACACCTATCTGTGCTATGTGCCATCGGTGACTGCCGTGGGACATGCCAGTATATATTCAGGTACTACTCCTG
>JBJEAY010000532.1:0-1611 GCA_051869575.1 Prevotella sp.
GGTCTTACGGGACAGAAGGAGAATGAGTTGGAAAAATATGCCGATGTGTGCATCCATGTTCCCGAAACTGAGACGTACAAGATACAGGAACTTCATCTGCCCGTATATCATTGCTTGTGCTTAATGTTGGAAGATAAATTCTTTGGATAGTATGAAGGCAATATTAATGGCTGGCGGACGAGGCACTCGTATCGCCGAGCTTTTCCCGGATATTCCCAAACCATTGATACCAGTGGCGGGTATGCCTATTCTCGAAAGGGAAATAAGGTCGCTATGTACCCAGGGTTTTAAGGACATAATCTTGACCGTTGGCTATCTCGCGGAAAAGATAATGGCATATTTCGGTGATGGCAGTCAATTAGGAGTTGAGATAGATTATTTCGTTGAAGAGACTCCATTAGGCAATGCAGGTGCATTGTTCAGATTGAGAGAAAAGATTGGTGATGAACCATTCTTGCTGCTTAATGCAGATGCTGCCTTCGATGTGGATTTCAATCGTATGGTTGAGTTCCATAAAAGTCATGGAGGACTTGTGACTCTGTTTACTCATCCCAATTCGCATCCATACGACAGTGGACTGATAATAGCCGATGACAAGGGCAATGTGGTGAAATGGCTGGCCAAGGAGGACGAGCGTCCGCAATGGTATGACAACCGTGTGAACGCTGGTCTTCATGTGATAGCCCCTAAGGTCTTGGAGATGAGCTTGGAGCATCTTGACGTTGATGCTGAGACAGGCTTGCCCAAAGGAAAGGTTGACTTAGACCGACAGATATTGAAGCCTTTGTGCGGCACAGGTCAGATGTTCTGTTATGATAGTCCTGAGTATGTGAAGGATATGGGAACTCCCGACAGGTTCCATCAGGTTGAAGCCGACTACAAGAACGGCATCGTACAGGCAAAGAATCTTAGTAATAAACAGAAGGCAGTATTCCTTGACCGAGACGGAACCATCAACAAATATGTAGGCTTCCTTCGCAACATCGATGATTTTGAGCTGATAGATGGTGTAACAGAAGCCATCAAGAAGATAAATCAAAGCGGCTATTTAGCCATTGTAGTTACCAATCAGCCAGTCATTGCCCGTGGTGAAGTGACGTGGGAAGAGCTGAACGAAATTCACAAGAAAATGGCAACGCTGTTAGGCAAGGATGGTGCATACGTAGATGCTATCTATGTCTGTCCTCATCACCCCGACAAGGGCTTTGAAGGCGAGAGACCCGAATACAAGTTTGACTGCGATTGCCGCAAACCCAAGCCCGGCTTGTTGCTGCAAGCTGCCAAGGACTTCAACATTGACTTGTCTCAGTCAATTATGATTGGAGATAGTGATAGTGATGTAGAGGCCGGTGAGGCTGCTGGATGCAATGCTGTAAAGGTAGAGCAGAATATTCCTGGAGTTATAATTGTAGCACTACATTCTTTTATTGACTTGGATTAATCCATGAAGCATTATTTGCTTACACGATTCAACCTTAGATTATGGCCACACAATAAGGTGGGTGAAGAAACACAAACCGAGGCGTGGCTACGAAGGAGAGTGGAACTCTTTGAAAGATATACACTCCCTTCAGTGGTAGCTCAGTCTTGTCTGGATTTTGTATGGATAAT
>JBJEAY010000533.1:0-1610 GCA_051869575.1 Prevotella sp.
ACAATGGTTATCAGGCTTGTATTATGGCACCCACTGAGATTCTCGCCGAACAGCATCTGCAGACCATACGCCAGTTTCTCGGCGACATGGACATCAGAGTGGAACTGCTGACGGGAATGGTGAAAGGCAAAAAGCGACAGACCATCCTATCCGACCTTGCGCTTGGCAAGGTAGATATCCTTGTGGGCACTCATGCCGTCATCGAGGACACTGTGATATTCTGGCAACTCGGTCTTGTGGTTGTAGATGAACAACATCGCTTCGGAGTGGCACAACGTGCCAAACTATGGGGCAAAAGCACCACTCCTCCCCACGTGCTCGTGATGACAGCCACACCTATTCCCCGCACTCTCGCCATGACGCTCTATGGCGACCTCGACGTGAGTGTCATCGACGAACTGCCTCCCGGTCGCAAACCCGTTCAAACCCAACACGTCTTCGACACCCAACTGCCACGCCTCTACGAAAGTATACGTCGTCAGGTGGGCATGGGCAGACAGGTGTACGTAGTTTTCCCACTTATTGAGGAGAGCGAGAAGATCGACCTCAAGAACCTTGAGGACGGCTTTGAGGTTCTGCGCAAGGTGTTCCCCGAATTCCGCATGAGCAAGATACACGGCAAGATGAAATCCAAGGACAAGGATGAGGAAATGCAACGTTTCGTCAGCGGCGAGACACAGATGCTCGTTGCCACCACCGTGATTGAGGTGGGAGTGAATGTGCCCAATGCCTCGGTGATGGTCATCCTTGAGGCACAACGATTCGGTTTGTCCCAGCTCCATCAGTTGCGCGGACGTGTAGGACGTGGTGCCGACCAAAGCTATTGTATTCTCGTCACCCCATACAAGCTCAGCGAGGACACGCGCAAGAGGATAGACATCATGTGCGACACCAACGACGGATTCCGCATTGCCGAAGCCGACCTCAAACTGCGCGGTCCCGGCGACCTCGAAGGTACCCAGCAAAGCGGTATGGCATTCGACCTCAAGATAGCAGACATCGCACGCGACGGACTCCTCGTGCAGTTGGCTCGCGACGAGGCTCAGGACATCATCACCAAGGATCCCGACTGCAATCTGCCCGCACATGCAATGCTGTGGAACCGACTTCGCGAACTGAAAAAGACTAATATCGATTGGTCGGCTATTTCGTAAATAACACTTAATAAGCCGTAAGAAACCACCTTAAAATGTTAAATAAGCTATAAAGTTAGCCCAAAAAAGAACAACTTTGGGGATTTTTTACTAACTTTGCAACGTCGGTTTTACAAAATCGGCATATTGGGGCTAAAATTGTAATTGGATTGTAATTAATATTTTTGCCCACCTTATAACCGAACCGTGTCGCATATTATGTGGCACCAAAAAGAATAACTTAAACAAATTATGAAATTTAGAAGACTTAAGACATTAGCAATATTGGCATTGGCGTCTATGACGTCCCTTCCAGTGATGGCACAGGACTTGCTCGCACGCCAAGCCCCAATAGACAGAAAGATGAAGGCTGTCGATTCTGTAGCACTCCACCAGCTCATTCTTAATGAGCAGGCAGAAACTCCTGCCGCCGATCTCTATGAGGATTGGAACAACTACTATGCCCATCGCGCTACA
>JBJEAY010000534.1:0-1609 GCA_051869575.1 Prevotella sp.
TTCATCTTGTCATCGCCCAAATAAAGGGCTACGACTTGTTGAAGTTGGATAAGGTCAATCCCGTGCAGGAGTAATCCTTTTCTGGTGAGTTTCCACCTGTTCCACCTGTTCCGCAACTTCCACCAACCCTTACGGAAAGTATTTATTCTTAGTCCTAAATGCTAAAGATTTTGAGATTCGGGGATATTTTGGCATGAAAGATTTTGAGATTCGGGGATATTTTAACATAAAAGATTTTGAGATTTGGGGATTTCTTTGTAATTTTGCACCCGGTTTAACATCATAAATCATAAAGATTATGAGGATATTCAAGAGAAAGATATACAATCAGCTATTGAATTGGAAAACGAAAAGCAATGGTAAAACGGCTGTATTGGTAGAGGGAGCACGTCGAGTGGGAAAATCTACTATCGTTAGCCAGTTTGCAGAAAAGGAGTATAAATCCTATATCCTTATCGACTTCTCAATAGCCGGTAAGGATATAATAGAGCTTTTTGACCATATCAATGAACTGAACTATGTTTTTATGCAACTACAGTATCATTATAAGGTGAAACTCTTTGAACGTCAGTCGATAATTGTGTTCGACGAAGTGCAAATGTGTCCGAAAGCCCGTCAAGCCATTAAACATCTTGTAGCAGACGGCAGATACGACTATATTGAGACAGGCTCGCTCATTTCCATTCATAAAAACGTCCAGAACATAGTTATCCCAAGCGAAGAACAACGTGTCACCATGCTACCCATGGACTATGAGGAATTTAAATGGGCTATGGGGGATAACGTCTCGATGGAATTGCTTAGGGGTGCGTTTGAAAAGAGGACTTCGCTTGGAGATGGTCTTAATAGAAAACTGATGAGAGATTTCCGCTTGTACATGCTTGTGGGAGGAATGCCCCAGTCTGTAAATGCCTTTCTCGATACAAATAACATGGAGGAAGTTGACATGGTGAAACGCAATATTATCTCACTTTACGAGGAAGACTTTCATAAGATTGACCCGTCGGGACGCATCTCAATGCTCTTTGACGCAATACCATCTCAACTTGGCAAGAATGCTTCAAGGTATCAAGTGACAAGTGTAATCGGAAATACAACCAGCGATACGATCAAGTCACAACTAATATCGCAACTGCAGGAGTCGATGACTATTAATATGGCATATCATGCGAATGATCCTGGGGTGGGCATGTCGCTATGTATGGATATGAACAGATATAAGATGTATGTTGGCGATACCGGGCTTTTTGTGACATTGGCATTTAAGGATAAGGATTTCACGGAAAACATTATATATCAGAAACTTCTTAGTGACAAGATAGATGCGAACTTGGGTTATGTGTATGAAAATGTAGTGGCACAGATGTTGCGTGCTTCAGGCAACCGCCTGTTCTATTATACATTTCCCACAGAAACAGGAAAGCATAATTACGAGGTGGATTTTCTGCTATCGCGTGGCAATAAGATTTGCCCTATAGAAGTGAAGTCTTCAGGTTATAAACGTCATGCTTCTATAGATGCTTTTTGCCAGAAATACCCTTCACGCATACAGCAACGATTTCTGATATATACAAAGGATTTGCAGCGAGATGGGCATACCATGTTCCTT
>JBJEAY010000535.1:0-1609 GCA_051869575.1 Prevotella sp.
ACCGCAAGGGAGATGGTGGCTCTCGGACGCTCGCCATACACTGGTTTTTGGGGCACCTTGGGCAACGAGGACAACCGTATTGTTGATGAAGCATTGGAGATGGTGGGGATTAGGGCATTGGCTCATAGGATGATTGACACACTGAGCGACGGTGAGCGACAAAAGGTAATGATAGCCAAGGCATTGGCTCAACAAACACCGGTGATATATCTCGACGAACCCACTGCCTTTCTCGACTTCCCAAGTAAGGTGGAGATAATGAGACTGCTGAAATCATTGGCAAGGGCGACGGGGAAGATTATCTTCCTATCCACCCACGACGTGAGTATGGCTCTGCAGTTGGCTGACGACGTATGGCTGATGGAAAGAAACAAAGACGAGCGCACTCTCACCATCGGCACTCCCCGCTCTCTTGCCGACGAAGGCATATTGCAGCGATTTATCGAAGGCGATGGTATTCATTTCGACCCTACCACACTCACTATCAGCATTTTCGATTCTTTCGGGATTAATCTCGGCTAAGACATTCGTCTTTAACTTCTTTAACTTCCTTAACTTCTTTAACTTGCGGAAGTTGAGTAACTTATTCAATGCTCGAAATCGTGACGTCATCAAATTCGTTGAGATATTCTATCAACTGCTCGTTGCGATTGTCACGCTTAACCTTCATCGATAGGTTGGCCTCGAAGATGACTCCCTGACTCGTCTTGCGCTCCTTGAGTTCGTAGGAGATGATATCCAGACAGTTGCGACGAATCTCCCTCACTGCCTTCTTAACGCTCTCTTGTGAAGTGGCAGAGAAGGATAGAATGACCACCGACGTACTGACTCGCGGAATAACGGCACTCAGAATCTCAAGTCCGATGAGCACCATGAGGGTGGTGACAACGGCTGGAAGATACATACCTGTGCCACATGCAAGACCGATGGCGGCAGTGACCCACAATCCGGCGGCTGTGGTGAGTCCCCTCACCACGTTCTTCTGGAAGATGATGGTGCCGGCACCGAGAAAACCTATTCCCGAGACAACCTGCGCCGCCACGCGTGAGGAATCCTTGAGTTCGAAACCAAAGCCAAATTGCGACACTATGCAGAAGAGGGCACTGCCCAAGGCTACAAGGAAATGGGTGCGGAAACCCGCATCCTTGGCTCTATACTCACGCTCGAAACCTATCACGCCGCCAAGCAACATGGCTATGGCAAGACGCAAGGTAATATCCAACTCTGTTCCCATAACTCTCTCTCCTTATTTTATTAAATTGTGATTACTTCTTTGTACGACGAGTGATAAGCGAAACTGGCAGACTGAGAATCAGACCGACTGTGATGTTCATCGTCATGATATTCAGGGCTGTCATTATCGGCGAGGCATCGGCAAACTCCTTAAGTCCCTGCGTCAACTGGTCGGCTGTCATACCATAAACTTCCATCGCCTGCTTCATCTCGGGCGACGAGAGCAACGACATGTAGGTGCGCATAAGGAATCCGCCGTCGATAAACGCGAAATAGATATACTGCGCAAGGGCAAAGAGCAACGACGCATAGAAGAACATCAATGCATAATAGAGCATGGAGCGTCGGCCGGACATCTCACCATCACGGATGTCAT
>JBJEAY010000536.1:0-8862 GCA_051869575.1 Prevotella sp.
TACAAGATTGTTACCGGGTGACACTTAATTGAGAAAATTTGCAGTTATCTCGGTGGAAATTCATAATTTTGCGACGAGTACATTCAAAAAGTCAATTATGTCAACTGGTAAAGGATCCGTTATCCAACGATAGGTGATTGCCCACATCCTCGCCGTGTATCCCTATTGCTATGACTGTCAACAAAAGGGGAGTGGTGAAAGGGAGAGAATCATTGAACATCTAAATAATTGCATTTGACATGAAACTTGGTTATATACATAGCAGCAAAGAGGAACAGGCACGAGCCATGCAGGTGCTGAAGATGACATCAGAGTCGGTGGCTCTCGATGAACTCGGCATAGGTCGCATACGTGATGCCTTTGCAGACCGTTTGTTTCCTGGCATATCCACCCTGCAAAAGCATACGAAATATTTCTCTTTGATGCCACAAGTGTATCGCAAGGCAACCGAAAGACGGTACAACCGACTGTCGGAAGTGAAAGCGGAAATTGTTCGTCTGGAACGTATCATGACCAAGAACTTATATGATGGTTCAACAATCAAATGGGGCATTACGGGCAGTGACACTATCGGCAAGGGAACCGGCAATTATGTGAAATACGACCCTGCATATATCTACAACTCAGGTTTGCAGACATTCGAGATACTGAAAAGTCCACAAGTGGCAGAGCTGATTTATTCAGCGTCCAAAGCCATATACAATACCCCCAAGGCTCAGAAAAGTGACGATGAGGATATTGCGGATGATGCCTTAGACAAAGCTGGATTGTTTCAGTTCTGCTCTTTCCCTCAAATTGATTATGATTTCACTAAGGCTTGCTCGTTAGACTTGACAATTGCCGATTGTGATTTCATCACCGACCATATTTTGAAAGCAAAGGCTTGCCAAGGAACATTGCTCCGTTGGCTCGTTGATAATCCACAAACAACACTTCCCGCAAGGTTTGAACATTTGAGGAGTTGTCATCTTCCCAGGGAATTGGCAGACTTGCAAGACCTTGCCCAACGGTTTGCTGACTTTATATATATGGCACACGTGCGATACAATTATATATATTCCGGCTATCAAGACAAAGAGATGCTTGAAGAGTTTATGCAACTGCTTGAAGCATATCGGCATAGTGGAACAGATATAGATAACGTGTTGGCAGCGGTAAACATCATTGAGAACAGCGGAAAATGGTTTTGCAAAGAGATCGCCCAATGTATTGTAGCTGGAGAAACAGCGGAGAACGGGCTCCTTGACCAAGCCATCATAAACCGTGAACGACGCGTGAAAGGGTCGCGCAGGAAGATTGGCAATCCTTTCTATAAGTATGACAAGAAAAAACGCATCCACTATTATAAACTTACATACCGATGGGAAACAGTTAGGCAGTTTATGGAAGAGTTAAGAGCAGCCGCACCCGCCGGTGCAACGGGAAAGGAGGTAACGAATGGATAATCTGTGGAATGACATAGTCTATACAGAAGTGATGCAAAGTGACGGATATGTGGTTGACTATGCGGTGCTGACCACATACAGCCTTGATATGCCGTCGTTGCTGTCTGTCCCATTCATGCTTGGAACAATGTCTGACCTGACGGAAGCCTCCATGCGCTCCCCTCATTTGATATTGGAGGCAGTGAACAAGTCGGCTGGTAAGTTTTCCGTGTTCTGTAATGCCGGATGTATCGCTGTCCCACAAACTAACTCCAAACTATACGCTCTCTTGGAGCGCAGTGTGGTACAGGTTGCATTGCCTGCAAAGGGCGCTGGGTTTGTGAATTTCCATTCCAAAGTGTGGGTGATAAAAGAGACCAACCCTGACACGGAAGATAGTCAGATAAAAGTAGTGGTGCTGTCACGCAACCTCACTTGTTCCAATGACCTTGACGTGGTTTGCGAACTCGTTGGGCACATAGGCACGAAGCCTGCCACGAGAAAAGCGAGGACAAAACATAAGCCGCTTGCCGATTTCCTAGAATGGCTTGCAGAACGAGGCACCAGTAAGATACGCAAACAGATTAGATGCATAATCAAAGACTTGGACTATGTGGAGCGATTTGAGCTTACCGACTCTCCATTTGATGACTATTCTTTCTTCCCGATGGGTATTGACGGGTATGACGGAATAGAACATTGTCTGGGAACTTATATGCTAGACCATGCGACAGAGATGGTAATCATATCTCCGTTCATCGACCAGAAGACTTTGGGAAAGATGATTGCCTGTAGTCCCAAGGCACGCAAGACACTCATCACACGCCATGCTTCTGTTACTAACGAAATTTTAAGCATCTTCAACGATGGTGTGTATACGCCCAAAGAGGTGCTGACAGACAAAGTGGAGAAAGATGTGATCGTGGATTTGCATGAGAAGGTATATTTCATCCGTCGCTACGAGGGAAATCTTACTTATAACCATCTGTATCTCGGTTCTACCAATGCCACCCAGAATGGTTTCGGTCGTAATGTGGAGTTCCTGTTGAATCTTAGGTTTGCGCCGTATAAAACCTCATACGACAAGTTTCGCGGTGAGCTTATATACAATGGTAAAGACTGCATGTTTGAACCAGTGACGGCTGTTCCGGCTGACATCAAAGACCAGAAGAATACGTCCGATGAGCTACTCCTTCGGCAGGCTATTACTGCCATTCAAAAGGCAGAAGTGAAGCAAAATGGCGAATGCTACAACGCAACCATATTTTGCAAGAATAACCGATTGCCTAAGGAAGAAATCAAAATCTATCCTTTGGGATGTGAAGTGATGGTCAAGAATCTGGCCGATGGGATAACATTTGAGAAGGTAGAGTTGGACATGCTTACTGAACTCTATGTTCTTGAAGTTGGCGAAATCAGAAGGGTTGTAAAGATAGATACCACTGGGATGCCCACCGATGAACGAGATTGTGCCATCTTCCGCAGCATCATTAACACCAAGGGAAAATTCATCAGCTATCTTGCATTCATGCTCACCGATGATGGTGAACAGTATGTGCTGGAGAACCAACAAATGGGAAAAGAGTTGTCAGAGATGACCGCCTCGACTAAGGATCAGGAAATAAGCGTGTCGCTTTATGAGGATATGGTGCGAATGGCATATACCGATCCAGACCGCATTGCTGCCATACGTTCCGTCATAGCCAAGGCAGATGCTTCGGTGATTCCGGAGCATTTCACAGAACTCTACACATCATTTGAGAACACCATCAAACAGATTCGCCGTTTATGAGTAGTACAATAAAAGATTTTCAACGTGCCACAGCCGAGCGCATACTTCATATTTTCAAGAATATGGGGCACAGGCGTGTGCTGCTTGCTGACGAGGTGGGATTGGGTAAGACTTTTGTTGCAAAGGAGGTCATAAATCTGGTGCGCAAATGTCACAAGAATGAATTGAAGGATGATTTCTTCAAAGTCGTTTATATCTGCTCCAATGCCAACATTGCAGACCAGAACATTGAAAAGCTTGGTGTGTCAAATCGTATGAACATCAGTGAAAGTCGGCTTTCCATGCAGCATCTTTATATCACCTTGGCAAATAAACAGAATATAGAAAAACAGAAGGACGGAGAAATGCCTGAGTCTATCATCCCGCTCACTCCTTCCACCTCTTTCCGTTTCTTCAGTGCACAAGGTACTGCCAACGAGCGTGCACTGATGTTTGCCATTCTACGTCATTTGCCAGTATTCCACTCCTACGATGATGAGCTGGGAGACTTCTTGTGTTGCAACGTGAAATACTGGCAAGGGTATATCGACTACTATCAAGCCAGGATAGCAGAATGTGGTGACGGGTATCTGTCCGAAATGCTTGACAAGTTGCAAGAAAAACTATACCAAGAATTGACCGACAAGGTGATTGACTATGCACAAAATGGTTGTGAATATAAGGAACGCGCAGAGATCATCAATACACTTCGCCGTAATTTTGCAGAGATAAGCATCGACATGCTCGACCCCGATTTAGTCATCATGGATGAGTTTCAGCGTTTCAGTTCGTTGCTTCAACATGGTGATGACGAGCAATCTATGTTGGCACGACGTTTTTTTGATGACCGCCGTTCCAACACCAAGGTACTGTTGCTGTCAGCCACGCCTTACAAACCTTATTCAACACTTGAAGAACTGAACACGGACGGCTGTGATGAGCATTATCAAGACTTCATGAATGTAATGGACTTTCTCTTTGTCAGCGAAGAGAAGACCGATGGCTTCCGCAGGACCTGGCAACAATATTCTGCAGCTTTGAAGCGCACGGACGTTATGGACATCACGCCTTTGGTTGCAGCCAAGAGCGAAGCAGAAGAAGCCTTGTACAGTGTGATGTGTCGCACGGAACGTTTCAACAGTGGTATCATTGACGATTCGGGTGTGACTGATGTGGAGGTTCTGCCGGAAGACATTCTTTCGTATGCACAATGCCAAAACCTGTTGGACTGTCTGAGTGAAGAACAACCCGACCTGAGACTGGGCCATCTGCCTATGGAGTATGTCAAGTCATCGCCATACCTCTTGTCTTTCATGGACAAGTATGAGTTGAAGAAGCGTATCGTCAAGGCAATGCAGCAGTCAGATATGGTACAGGATTGCAAGACAGACACATTGCTGCTGTCGAAATACCTTATCAACAACTATCGACCCGTTTCACCTGCCCATGGAAAACTGAAGTACTTGCGCGACCTCGTTTTCGGTGAACGGCATGAGAAGAAAACGCAACTTCTATTGTGGATGCCTGCATCAAATCCCTACTACAGAGCCGGTGGACTTTTCGAGAGTAAGGAGGCAAAGCGTTTCTCCAAGATTATCCTTTTCTCCTCGTGGGAGATGGTGCCACGCATGATTTCTGTGATGATGTCCTATTATGCAGAGCTATATACGTTTGGCGAATTGAAGAAACAGTTGCCCGATTTGCGTTACTTCTCGCAGAAGAAAAACCGATATGGAGAAAATCGCTTGCGTGGTGATAGCATTCTGGAATATCCATGCGTCGCTCTTTCCGAACTGTATTCACCAAAAGCATATTATGGTTGGGAACTACCTGACGTCAAAAGAGAAATCAAAGCGAAAATCATACAGATGCTTCGGGAGCATCCTGTCACCCACCCACTTCCCAAACGAAACCGCGGCAACGCTAAACATATCCTCACGATTATGCGACTGCTTGACGGAGAGAAGGTAGAAGAAATTAATGATTTATATCTCCCAGCCAATGCGGTGGATGTGATGGTTGACATCGTCATTGCATCGCCAGCAGTGTGTTCCTATCGTCAATCGTATGACAGAGAGGATGCAAAGAAGGTAGGAAAAGCCGTTGTCTCTGTTTTCAATAAGCCCGAAAGTGCAGCGGTGATAGATCTGATATATAATAATAAGAGCGATGAAGACTACTATGAGTCTGTGCTTGATTATTGTGTCAAAGGCAATCTACAGGCTGTGCTTGATGAGTATGCGCATATCCAGCAGACAAATCATTTAGGCGAAACAATAGAAGAGGCAATACTTGGCACCAGCAGCATGGGCATTGATACCACAGATACGATACTTGACGACGGAAACAAACTAATGATGCGATGCCATTTCGCCATTCCATTTATCGATAAGACTATAACAGACAGGGCCGTCATGCGTACAACCAACATACGCAAGGCATTCAATTCACCTTTCCGTCCATTTATCATTTCCACCACATCCATCGGGCAAGAAGGGCTGGACTTTCACCAGTACGCCCGTAAGATAGTGCATTGGAATCTGCCTTCTAATCCTGTTGACCTTGAACAGCGCGAGGGACGCATCAACCGTTTCAAATGTCTTGCGATAAGAAGAAATATCGCCTCACTCTTCGCATCCGCATATTACCAGTCATGGGATGAACTTTTTGACATTGCTCGCTCTGCACTTAAAGACGATAACTCAGACATGGTACCCTATTGGTGTCTGCCTGTCGATCGATTATCGTCCGAACAGCGTTGTCAGCTGCAATTCATAGAGCGTATAGTGCCACTTTACCCATTGAGCCGTGACCACTACCGATATGAGCAACTGATACAGGTTCTTTCACTATTATTACTGTCCGCTAAACTTTTTTAGATTCTAAAAAATTAGGGCTGGCATCTATTGCAGGAGTCAGCCCTAAATGGTTACTTTGCTTTTGCGACAAAACATAGATAACCATGTGCAAAAATAGTAATTTCTTCGGACAGCCGATATATGGTCAGCTAATAAAATCACTTGACCGCGAAAAAATTGTTGGAATCAGCCGGAAGCACGGCGGAGAGAAGTATGTAAAGAGCTTTGATGGTTATACGCATCTGCTCACGATGCTATATGCCGTAATCCAGCGCTTCGACTCATTGCGTGAGATAGAGACATCTATGACTGCCGAGGTACGTAAACTCCGTCATGTCGGATTAGAAACCGTGCCCAGACGCAGTACACTTTCGGACGCAAACGCCAGACGGTCAGAAAAGTTCTTTGAAGAAGTCTATCGCGACCTGTATGCCGCCAATAAAGACATTCTTTCCTCGGACAGCCGACGCAATGGCACGGAAGAGTGGATAAAGCAGCTTAGAATCATTGATTCCACAACCATCACGCTGTTCTCCAATGCTATTTTCAAGGGAGTTGGGCGGCATCCTAAGACAGGAAAGAAGAAAGGTGGCATCAAGGTACACTCTGTAATACACGCCAACGAGGGCGTTCCCTGCGATGTGCAGTTCACTTCGGCGGCAACCAACGATTCATTTATGCTTGCTCCGTGTCATTACAGCCACAATGATATAGTAGCACTTGATCGTGCATATATCAACTATGCCAAATTTGAGGAACTGACAGACAGAGGTGTGGTATATGTCACCAAGATGAAGAAAAAACTCAGTTACGAGGTCCTTGTGGACTGCATGTATCAGAATCCCCAGGGCCTGATGGAGTACCGAGAGCAGGTGGTGGTGTTCCGTAAAGACGGCATCAACCACATTGCCAGGATAATAACATACGTTGATATCAAGAAAGGCAAGAAGCCTAAGCTTATATCACTTCTGACCAATGACTTCGACATGCCTCTTGAGACAATCGTGGCGATATACCGCCGCCGGTGGCAGATTGAGTCGCTTTTCAAGCAGATAAAGCAAAACTTCCCTCTGAGATACTTCTACGGCGAAAGCGCCAATGCCATAAAGATCCAGATATGGGTAACTCTCATAGCAAATCTACTGCTCTCGGTCTTACAAAGCTCCTTGCAAAGGCGTTGGAGCTTCTCAGGACTGGCCACAATAGTGCGCATCGTGCTGATGTACTATCTGAATCTCGAAAAGTTCCTCAACCAGCCCGATGCAGATCTGAAAATAATGCTTGCTGAAGAATCTGAATCGCCGCCCGACGATACTGAAAACTGCTGAGGGGGCTTATCTTATACATAAAGTAAGCCCAACTTCTGCCATTCAAGAAGTTGGACTCGACTTTTTATGGTTTAGCGGACAGTAATATTTCACTATATAGGATGACGCTTGGACAACCTCGGCAGGAAGAACTCCTGCAACTACTGAAGGATATGCACCTCTCCGGCGAGCAATTGCGAGAACTTACAATAGACTTATGCCCGTTCAATAAAGTCGGGCAATAAATGCGTGTATTCTCCGAAGATTCTCTCAATGACTGTTAAAGTGTCTTAGTTGGTCAACCACGTCTACTTGATAAGATGTGCACTTTACTCCGACATTGCCGCATTACCCACCGTGGAAATCCGATGACCCCACTTTTGCCCATTTTTGACTTTTTTGGCAAAGACAAAGAAATCTAAAAGGGCAAACTATGTTGCCTCATTTCTTCTATTTTTATTTTAATAATACGTTTTTACATTCTCAATTAACTTGTCTAACTCAACATCTGGTATATAGTAATCATCATACATGTGCCTTCCTGTTTTTAGATATGCTAACCACAAGTGCATACACAGCACATAACTGTCGTGAAGATCAGATAAATGTGAATTCTTTCCTACATACATATTTCCAGTGCACCATGTTTCCAGTGATACAGGATATAGAAGTCCTTGTTGCGGATTCTGTATTATGTGGGCATACCCATCTTCATCAATCACAAGTTTATTATTATATTGATCGTCTGCATTGTGCATCAAAGTGCCTATCTCACTTTCTGTAAACAGATGACTTGGGAGTCCTTCTTTATTAAGTTTGGCTTCAAAAGATATCCCTAAAGAATGTGCTTCTGTATCATATCCTTTGTCTTTGCAGCCAATGATTACCTTCTTATACATCCTGTCCATAAGCGCAATTACTTCATCCCTATCCCATACTTTTAGAATATCGACATCATCTTCCTTTGTGTTTCTGATATACCCATCACTACAAAGCACTTCGTCGCCGTTTTTCCCAAATAAATCTACTGCTACAAACGATCCAATTTGTACTTTTATAGTAAAACTGATTTTTGCATTCGTTTTGTGAACAATTTCATTAATTTCATCTATGAAACAGAAACTTTTAAAATTTGCCTTAATAAAATCATGTGGTGAAGGTTTGTCACTTTCTATAGCCGTTACTTCAAATCCTTTTCGTAATATTCTTGATTTAAAATCACTGACAAAATAGGTTATGTCCTTAAATAGTGTATCCAAATCCTTGATATCTACAGGGTTCCCCGAATCATGCGACATATCATTTGCCAATCTTGGTATCTCATCTATTCGCTCTGACGCTAATACATTATTGTAAATAGTTTTTTTCAATGGACCCGTCAAATTTCCCAACATCAAGTCATCGTAGTTACTTGCTTTAAATTTGTATCTGCTCTGATGAAAGCACACTATAAGTTTGAAGAGGTTTTCAGCCACAGTACGCATCCCGTGAGCTGCAGCTTT